>JABIST010000182.1 GCA_018700215.1 Dehalococcoidia bacterium
CGCTGCCGTTCCTTGGGTTTGTGCTTTCGGCCGGTGCGGGCTGGTTGTTTGGGTCCGCCGAGGCGTTGGGGTTTGGGCTGTTCCTGGGTTTCGTGACGGCGATCATGGTCCCGGTGGTGCTGCTGACGTGGCGCGGGACCGCCACCTCGATCGTGCTGTGCGAGGATCGGGCGGTGGCGCTGCACCACGGCACGGTGCTGCATGAGGTGCCGTGGGTGGGGCTACATCGGATTGAGCGGGTGGAGTACCTGGGGAACGTGCGGCACAAGCTGGTCCACGGGGAAGACGAGTTCATGACGGTGGAATCGGAGATTGAGCAGGCGGACGAATTGGTGGAGCTGGCGTTCGAGCTGTCCGGGGTTGCGCGACAAGTTGATGAGTTGCCTTCGGAGGGGACGCCGCGTGGCTGACGTGATCGATCCGACGGTGATCGGTGCGCACGTGATCGCCGCGGCGGATGCGACTGGCGTGCCTTACGAGGTGATGGAGTGCGACCCGGAGCTGGCGGACACCGCGGAGTTTTGTGAGCGGTACGGGGTGGCGCTGGAGGAGAGCGGCAACTGCATTGTGGTGGCGTCGCGGAAGGAACCTCGGGAGTTCGCGGCGTGTCTGGTGCTGAGCCACACGCGGTTGGATGTGAACCGGACGGTGCGCAAGCTGATGGGCGTGCGGAAGCTCTCGTTTGCGTCGGCGGAGGACACCTCGGAGCTGACGGGGATGATCATTGGTGGGGTGACGCCGTTTGGGCTGCCGGAGGGGCTGCCGGTCTACATCGACCAGGCGGTGATGGAGTTGGAGTCGGTGGTGATCGGCGGAGGGAATCGCTCGCAGAAGCTGCGGGTGCCACCGGCGGCGCTGGAGCGGCTTGCGGCGACGCAGGTAATCGAAGGATTGGCGCTGCTGCCGAGCGACTGAGCCTGGTTAATCCTCGTGGGTGTGGGGGGAGCGGAGCAGGGACTCGGCTTCCTGGACGGCTGCGCGCTGTTCGGCGGTGGCGGTGCGGCGGTCGTAGGCGGGGTAGAGGGCGACCCAGGAGCGGAAGCCGACAGTGACGCCGAGGATGACGCCGACCGATACGCCGAGCCAGAAGGCGACGGAGACGCCGACCATCTGGAGCAGTCCCAAGCTTCCTGTCGAGATCCCACCGGCGGAGGCGATTACGAGAGCGACGATGGTGATCACGAGTGTGACTGACCCACCGGTCACGACGCCGAGGCCGATCGCGAGATAGATCGCCGGTTTGGTGCCGGCGATCATGTCCCGTCGAAGCTGCGCGCGGCTCGGTTGTTGCTGCATCGCTGGACACTATACGGGCGGCTCGGTGGGTGAGGCATCGGTGTCTGCCTGCCGTGAGCCCGGTCACAGCTCGCAAGTGGCGATTGGCTGACCATCGGTGGAGTTGCCGACGGGAGCAGATGATGGCCAAGCGAAACAGAACTCGCGCCGACCGACGGCGGACTGAGCGTACGGATTCGACGAAACCGCAGGCATCGAAGGGTGGCGGGGCCGGCTCGGGCAGTGGCGTGTCCTGGTCGATGGTGGGGTGGGGCGCTGCCGGCATTGGGCTGGTGGTGCTGCTGGGCGCGGTGTTCTTCACCGCTGGCGAGCCGCTTCCCTCGGATCCGGTGACGGCATCGCTGGCGCGTGCGAACGCGGGGACGGAGATCACGGTTTATCGGGGGCGTGCGCACACGGTCTATCACTCCTCGGCGCCGCTCCCGACCGCGGAAGCTCCGCGGGCGGATGGGCAGGCGACGTTGGTGTGGTTCTCGGCGACGTGGTGCACGGTGTGCGAGCGGATGGAGCCGTTTGCGCATGAGACGGCCAGTGTGTTCACGGACCGCGTTTCGTTCGTCGAAAAATCCGTGGACCACGATCGTTCGGCGGCTTCGCGCTACGGGGTCCGGGGGACGCCGACGTTCATCCTGATCGACGCTGCTGGTCGCGAGCTTTCGCGGTTCCATGCGCAACTCGATGCTGCGTCGTTCGCGGGGGCGATTGAGTCGGTGATCGCGCAGGCGGGCGCGGGCTAGCGGACCGGCTCAGGAGATTGCGGCGGCCTGGGGAGCTGGGACGGCGTCGAGGCCGAAGGCGTCAGCGACGAGTTGGTAAGAGCGGACGCGGTCGGCGAAGTCGTAGGTGATGGTGAGCAGGACGAGTTCGTCGACATCGAGTTCGGTGGCGAGTTCTTCGAGGCGGGCTTTGACGGTGGCGGGGTCCCCGATGGCGGCGCGCTCGCGGGAGTAGACGATGTACTCGAGTTCGGCGGGCTTGTAGTCGAAGGCCATGGCGGTTTCGACGGAGGGGACGCCCATGCGACGGAAGCGCATGCAGTAGCGGCTCCAGGAGAGGCGGATGGCTTCTTCGGTGGTTGGAGCGCAGACGGTTGATACGCCGGCGGTGACCTGCGGTTCGGGGTACCACTCGGAGGGCTCGTAGCGGTCGCGGTAGAGCTTGATGGCGCGGGCGCCGGCTTCAGGGTTGATGAAGTGGGCGTAGCTGAAGGGGAGGCCGAGGGCGGCGGCGATCTGGGCGCTTTCGAGGGATGAGCCGAGCAACCACATCTGCGGGTGACCGACGCCGACGGGCTGGGCGCGGACGTCCTGGAAGGGGTGGCCTTCGGGAAGGTCGTTGGCGAGGTAGCCCATGAGGTCAGCGACCTGGTTTGGGTAGTGCTCGATTGAGAGCGCGCCGGGTCCGAGGGCCATGGCGCGGGCGACGTGCGCGCTGCTGCCGGGGGCGCGGCCGACGCCAAGGTCGATGCGGCCGGGGTAGAGGGTCTCAAGCATGCGGAAGACCTCGGCGACCTTGAGTGGGCTGTAGTGGGAGAGCATGATGCCGCCGGTGCCGACGCGGATGCGCTGGGTGTTGGCGGCGACCTGAGGGATGAGCACCTCCGGAGCGGCACAGGCGAGTCCGGTGCTGTCATGGTGTTCGGCGAGCCAGTAGCGGTGGTAGCCGAAGCGGTCCACGGCCTGGGCGAGTGCGGTGGTTTCCTGCACGGCCTGAGCGGCGGTGCCACCTTCGCGAATTGGGCTCTGATCCAGCACGCTTAGCCGCACGAACAACTCCCCGAGGTTCGGCCCGCGCTGTAATGGTCGGCAGGTGACCGGCGGGGTATCGTCGAGTTTACGACAGCAATCGCTCCGCATCCGTGGACGCGATCCCCAATTCGCTTGCTGGCAGCCGAGGTGACACAGATGACCGAGAACTTTTCTGGACACGTGCGTGGGCCGAAGACGGACGAGGAGCTGATCCAGGATGCGATGCACGAGTTGCCGTATGGCATCTATGTGATCGGCTCTAGCAGCGGTGATCGGCCGAACGCGATGATTGCGGACTGGGTGATGCAGGTGTCGTTCTCGCCGCGGCTGGTTGCGGTGGCGTTCGAGCGAGATTCGACGAACCTGGCGAATATTCGTGCGAACAACGCGCTGACGATCAATCTGCTGGACGACGACAGCATGGAGTTGGCGCGCGCATTCGTGCAGCCGACGTCCGGGGCGAAGGTGCAGGGGCGGAGTGGCGAAGCGGCGGCGGTGCAGCACGACAAGCTGGCAGGGATCGAGTACCGACGAGACTCGCGCGGGTGCCCGATCCTGGACGACGCGCTGGCGTGGATTGGGGCTGAGGCGGAGCAGTTCGTGGAAGCTGGTGACCACATTATTGTGATTGCGCGGGTGCTGGACGGGGCGGTTGAGGGGAGCAGCGACCCGCTGACCTCGGTGATTACGGGGTGGTCCTACAGCGGCTGAGTGGGTGGTGGATTTGCGGTGGCCGCTGAGGCGGTCCGGGCGCCGGTGAGAAATTTGAGTTGCTCGTGAGTTACGCTATAACAATCGGTACTAAGTGGTGTCGATTGGAGTAGCTGGCTGATGCCGGCGGTGCCGCGCCCAAGCGGGTCGGATCGCGACCGGGCGGCGGGGAGAGGTCCGGAACCGTGCGACTGTACATCGGCAATTTGCCTTACAGCATGACTGACGAAGGACTTGAGGAGGCGTTCGCGCCACATGGTGAGCTGGCATCCGCGCGGGTGATCATCGATCGCGACACGGGGCGCTCGCGGGGATTTGGATTCGTGGAATACAGCAGCGACGACGAGGGCAAGGCGGCGATGCAGGCGATGGACGGCCATGAGGTGGATGGTCGACCGCTGCGGGTGAACGAGGCACACGAGCGGGAGCGGCGCTAGGTCGTCAGCCCTCGGGAAGCGACGAGGTGACCGCGGCGGCCGTCTAGGCGACGGCGGGGAGCGGGGCCTCGGTGGTATCGGCGTCCTCGGTGTGTTGGAGCAGGGCGATGGCGATGCGACCGAGGATGAGCTGCTGACCGTCATCGAACTCGAGGCCGATCTCGAAGCCGTCGGTTCGGTCGAGGCGGCGTTGGACGTGGGCGCGTAGCACGGGGCGCTCGCCGTTCGGGAGTTCGACGGTGAGGGTTGTTTCGTCGGTGACCGAGGCGGCCTTTGGTCTGGCGAGGAGCAGCTTCGCTCCGGTGGTGGAGAGGTCTTCGATTTCACATCGCACGTTGCCGACGGCACCGAAGAGGCGGACGCCGAAGCGGACGGAGGCACGTCGGTTGGAGGCGAAGCGCGGATCGGCGATTCGTCGCACGGCCATGGTGAGCAGGGTGAGGTTGCCGAGCAGGAAGAAGGAGGCACCGATAGCGACTGCTGGCTGGTGGTAGTTGGTGGGGGTGAGCCCGGCCATGGTGGCGAAGAACCAGACGAGCGAGATGACTGCCAGTACTTCGAGGGCCGTGAGTAGCGGTGGGACGGTGGTCTTTGTTCGTTCTTCCGCGGCACCCTTTGGGGTGACCTGGAATGTGGCGCCGCGGCCGCCGGTGATCAGTGCGAACGTTGCCGGGAGCACAGCCGGCAGGCGCACCATTTCGAATAGTAGCGATGTGATTGGTGGGAAGAATCCTCGTGACAGGAGCCCGAGCGCGGTGGACTGGATGACGAACACGGCGAGGAAGGCGGGGACGTATTGTGACGCGGGCGCATCGATTGGTACGGCACCGGTGAGCACGACGGCGGTTGGCAGTAGGAGGAAGACGAGCGTTCGCCATGAATCGAACCAACCGAAGAGGGTGCTGGCGAAGGCGAGTCGCTGACCGAACGTGAGTCCTCGGCCGGTGAGCGGGTTCTCCATGCGGATTACCTGCATGGCACCGAGCGCCCAGCGATGACGCTGGAGCATGTACTGGGAGGCATCAGTGGGGGCGAGGCCGCGCGCGAGCACCTCGTTGTGGTAGATGGCCTTCCAGCCACGGCGGTTCATCCGGATGGTGGTGTGAATGTCTTCGGTGATGGTTTCGGTGGCGACCATTCCGACATCGCGTAGTGCGGTGACCCGGACCATGGCTCCGGTGCCGCACCAGAAGGCACCGCCCCAGAGGTTCTTGGCGGGGGCAATGACGCGGTAGAAGACTGCTTCTTCGTTGTAGGGGCGGTGGTCGTCCTGGGTGACGCCTTCATGCTCGAACGAGTCGAGGTTGTAGAAGTCCTGCGGCGTCTGCACGACGGCGACCCGCGGATCATCGAAGTAGGCCAGGGTGTGGCGAAGGAAGTTTCTCTGAGCGACGTGGTCCGCATCGAAGACGGCGATGACGTCAGCTTCGATCTGTTCGAGGGCGTTGTTGAGGTTGCCGGCTTTTGCGCCGTGGTTGTCATCGCGCGTCAGGTAGTGGGCGCCGAGCCGTTCGGCGAGACGGCGGACCTCTGGTCGGCGACCGTCATCGAGCACCCACGTTTCGTGGGCCGGTTCTAGCGCGACGGCGGCGGCGATGGAGGGTAGTAGGACTTCTTCTGGTTCCTGATAGGTGGGGAGCAGGACGGCGATTCGCAACGGGGTTTCGTCGACCGTGTGCCATGGAGGGGAGACGTCCACGTCCCAGAGTCCGAGGGTGTAGAGCGTGAGCCCGAGGCCGTTGTGGGCCTCTGCCAGGAAGAGGGGGAGCGCGATCCACCAGACGCTGAGGTCGATGGTCATGCCGAATCGCCAGGCGAGGTAGGCGTAGGTGGCGATGATGGCGACGACGCCGAAGCTGCGGATCCAGAGTTTTCGGACGGGCGATTCCGGTTCGGGGCGCGCGCTGCCACGGAAGCGCGGAATGGCTTCCGTGCTGCTACTTGTGAGCTGCGGTTCCGGCACACGTCCCCCGAGTCATCAGACGCCTGTGCGCCTGCTGACTAGATCATCGACGGCCTGAGCGAATCGAAGAGCGCCTTCAGTCGCAAAATAAGGGAGTGAGTACAGAATTAGTAATTGACCAGATCATGGTCAGCGATTGACGGTCACCCAGTAGGCCGGGACGAGGGACACTACCCCGAAACCGCAGTTATTGGGGTCCGGATCGGCGATCACTTTGCCCGAGAGGGCGATTGCTGAGTCGCCGATTGGGTGCCAACTCTTGTCGCAGCCGGAGACGAATACGGCATTGTTGTAGGTGTAGCTGAGTGGCCGCACGCGCAGCAGCGAGGTGGGGATCAGGTTTCCAAAGAAGTCGATCACTTCGATTTGGACGGTGGAGCTTGAGGAGCCGGTGGACGAGGAGCCGGTGGACGCTGTGCCACCGGCAGTGGCTGGCGCTGCTGAAGCGAGGTACTTGTTGCGGACCCAGCTTGTGACTGTGCCATCGCTGAGCAGGGTCCACTCAGCGCAATCCGGCTCATCTGCGAGCACGATCTGTAGCTCTGCACCCTCGGGCCATACGCCGTCGATCCGGGATGCGTCTTCGCATGCTGAGCGGTGGCTGACGCCGACGCCGCCACTGTTTGCGATGTAGCGGGTGGTCTCTTGCTGATCGAGTGCGTCGGTCACCCAGGCAGGCTGGTTGGAGGTTGCGTCGGTGCCGGTGGTGCTGGTTGTGGTGGAGTCGCTGGTGCTGGTTGTGGTGGTTCCGTTGGCAGCGACATCTGCATCCGACGATGAGCATGCGACTGCTACCGACGCGAGGGCGATTCCGAGTACCAGCAGGAGGCGGTTAGTTATCACGCTCATCACTCATATTATCGACGCTGGTGGGCGCCTCTTCACCCTCTGATGCGTGGAGCCTAGCAAGGCTACAGTCCCCTGTGGCCGTCCCATGTTTGCTGATAGACGAACTGATCAAGCTGGATCCGTTGGTCTCCGCGACCGCCGGCGGTGCCGGGGACCGGGTAGCCGAGGGTGATGGCCATTGCGACGATTGCTTCCGGGGGGAGTGAGAGCAGTTGCCGAGCGCATTCGTCGTGCTGGATGCCGACGGGGCAGCTAGCGACGCCTTCGGCGCGTGCGGCGACCATCATGTTCTGGGCGACGCGGCCAGCATCGAACGGGCGGCTGTCGCCCAGCCGCACGACGACCGCGACCATGGGGCTCTGCGGCAGGTGCTGGGTGAAGTCACCGCAGCCGGCGAGGCGCTGCTTGATTTCGGGGTCCGTTACCAGCACGAGGCGGATGGGCTGGGCATTTTTCGATGAGCCGGCCATGCGAGCTGCCTGGACGATGCGACGCAGGGCGTCCGGCTCGATGGGGCGCTGCTCGTATTCTCGGGTGTCACGCTTGGTGACGATTGCTTCGTATGCGTCCACGTGGGTGATCTCCGAACAGGGTTGTTGTGCCTTTACCGGCTTCTTGTGAGGATCTGCCGCGTGCTTAACCCTACGCGGTGAATACTGGTTTGGACCGAGACGCGGCGGGGCGGCTCGGTCACCTGATCGGCCAGTCGACGAACAACCGCTCGAGTTCGTCGACTCGCAGAGAGAAGGTCCTTCACCCGCAGCGGGTCCACTGCCCTCCCTCCGGGCCGGACTCGCACGAAGTCCCTGGCGGGATTTCGGGGAACGCTAGCGGAAGCGGCCCCCACCATTGTTGTGAGAACCCCGGCAACGCCGGGGTTCTTGCTATGCGGGGACTGTGGCCAATCCTTCGACGTGGATGAAGGCGAAGAAGGCGTCTGGCCGTCGTGCCCACTCGCGCCATGCGGTGGCGTACTGCTGGAGTTCTGTTGCCGTGGCGAGGCCGTACTCGACGGCTTGTGTCGCGAATGCGGACTCGGTGGTGCGCTGTGCCCAGGAGTCGCCCCAATTCAGTACCTGGCGAGGTTGGTAGAAGGTCCAGGTGGAGGAGGACATCTCTGGTGCCTCGTAACCGGCCTGTTGTAGCCACCCGTGCAGGTAGCGTCCGGCATCGGCCTCGGCTTCGTTGCGCTGCGCAACGGCGTGGTAGAGCTGCAGCCACTGGTCGAGGCGTGGGTCGCGAGGAGCGTGCACCATCGTGCCGTAGTCGGCGTCGCGCACGGCGACGAGGCCACCGGGGCGGACGACGCGGCGCAGCTCGCGTAGCGCGCTC
>JABIST010000201.1 GCA_018700215.1 Dehalococcoidia bacterium
CCACCATCAGCGCCTTCAAGAACCAAACTCGAATCAACCCAGCTCCCCTCCCAATCGACCCCGGTTCCGAACAATCGAGCTCACGACGAACCTCGCAATGACTGGCCCGAAGGGTCATGAGCGACTCGAAGAGTCCTGAAGATGTACCACTGGGTGGGGGCACGACGGACCATCGGCTCAAGCTCATGGAAGATCGCCTGCGTCAGATCCCGAGCGTCCGCGGCCGCATCTCCGCTCGCCTCGAACTCCACCGGCGCCACCCACGCCTCCACCTCATCGCTCCACGCCGACCGCCGAGGAGCCATCGCCACCACCACCGAAGCGCCAGCCCGCAGCGCGATCCGTGCCGCCCCGTCCGGCACCACAATCTGCTCACCCAGGAACTCCACCGTCACTCCCGCCCCCTCCGCCGCTGGCACATCCGCCAGCGTCGCCACCACCTCGTTCCGCAGCAGCGCGCGCAGCACCTCCGGGCCCACCCGCCCCGCCGGAATCACCGTCATCCCCAGCCGCTCGCGATACCGCCGCACCACCCCATTGATCCGAGGATTCGCAAACTCATCCGCCACCACTGCGGGACGGAACCCGTGCAACGCCATCCCCGCCGCCCCCATATCCCAATTCCCGAAATGCATCGTCACGAACACGATCCCATTCCCCGTTCGCAACTCCTCCAGCTCCGACCACCCATCGAACACCACCCGCCCCCGCGTTGCCTCCAACGACGACGTCAGCTCCCGAAGAAAATCGACCAGGAACATTCCATAGTTCCCAAACGACTGCCGCGCATACCGCCGTGCCAGCTTCGCATCGCCCCCCGTCACCATCTCCATATTCTCGATGCACCGCCCACGCCCACCGCTCCACACCCAGAACCCAACCGTCCCCCCAACCCGAGCCAGCGCATAACTCACCCGCAACGGCAGCGCCCGCGCCACCGCCATTCCCACCCGCAACAGCACCCACATCACCATCGCGCCATCCTAGCCGCCCCACCCGCAGGGGCGATCCCTCCCCGCTCCCACCGCAAGCACGCACCCACCACCGCCCGACCCGCGAACTCGCTCAACCAGCCGCGAAGCGCACCGAGCCCCCGAAGGGGGTTGGCTCAACGGTCGCCCCGCGCCATCCTCGGATCAGCGCCTGCAGCCGGCCGACCCGAGAAACAGCGCCATCCTCGGATCAGCGCCTGCAGCCGACCGACCCGAGAAACAGCGCCATCCTCGGATCAGCGCCTGCAGCCGACCGACCCGAGAACCAGGGGCATCCGATGACCAGAGCCGCACTCACCGCCCTCCTCCTGCTTTCCGTAATCACGCTCGCCTGCACCGACGACCCGAAACCGACACCGTCACCGACGGCGGCTGCCTCCGAAACCGCCGCGACTGATCCCTCCGTGACGACGACGCCCGGCACCACGCCCACCCCCTTCCCCGAACCACCGATCAGCGCGGCCATCGATGCCCTCGCCACCTGGCTCGGTCCCGTCGCCGATCCCGCATCCATCCAGGTCGCCTCCACCGAAGACGTCACCTGGTCCAACGGCTGCCTCGACCTGTCCCGCGTCGGCCAGATGTGCACCGAGGCGCTCGTCGCCGGCTACCGCATCATGCTCAGCCTCGGCGACGCCACCTACGAGGTCCGTACAGACGCCTCCGGACGTCAGACCGCCTGGGCGCCACAAATCGAGATCCTCGTCCGCTTCACCGAAGCCAGCACCAACCTCGCCACCTTCACCACCGACGATGGCAACCAGCTCTCGATGCAGCTCGTCCCCGGAACCTCCTTCGGCGTCGACCTCGCAATCCTCGAGGCGGGTACACCCGTCGGCATCGCCATTGCCGACGCCCCCCAGAGCGGCGCCCCGCTCCTCGTCTGGGTCGATCCCTTCCAGCTCAACTGACCACACACTCCCCCGCCCCACCACCGACGCCCAGCAAGCACCCGCGAAGCGCACCGAACCCCCGAAGGGGGGTGAGCCGCCCCACACACCGTCCCGCTATCGTGGGTCACCATAGATACCCATCGAACCCGCACACGGAGAGGACGACGCGTGCGCCACATCCTGCCGTCTCGCCATGCACGTGCCGCACTACCCCTGATCGCCGTGCTCGCCACCCTCGTCCTCACCTCCTGCGGCGCCCTCGCCGGCTCCGACGACGACCCCACCGCCACTCCTACCCGCACCACCGATCCTCGCGCCAACGCCATCCTCCAGCCCATCCCCGACGAACTCCGCGTCCAAGGCCTCTTCGCCGACCCCCGCCCCCGCGATCCCGATCTGGTCGCCGGGCTCGGCCCTCGCCCCGCGTCGTCCTTCCCCGCCCACGACGAACGAACCACCGTCCTCTACGACATCCGATCTGGCGAAACCACCGAGTACGGCCCCGGCCCAACCGGCCTCTTCACCGCGGACAACGCCTTCCTCGCCTGGATCGAGTTCTCCAGCATCCCCGGCCAGCCGCCCGAACTCCGTCGTGTTGATCTGCCAACTGGGGGCGTCGCAAACCTCGGTATCGCCGGCGCAGTCATCCAGTACGAAGGCGGCGGTGCCGTCCGCATCTCCGGCTGGGGCCGCGATGGCGAATTCCTCGTCAACCTCGCCAACGGCTCCCGCCTCGCCGTCGAACCCGCCGAGCTCTACGGCCGCCCCCAGCGCTACCGACTCACCGAGCGTCACCTCGATGGCGCTTCACAGCCTCGCTTCACCCTCTGGGATGGCCCCACCCCCCTCCTCCGCTTCGACGCCATCCGCGCCACCGTCGATGACCAGTCGAACCTCGTGGCGCTCATCGCTTCCCAGGAGCCCGATCCATCCCAGGCCAACATCTTCGTCATCGATGTCTACAGCCGCGAAGCCGAATTCATCGCCACCATTCCAGCCGATCCAGGCGCGGAATTTCCGCTCGCCGCCAACGCCAACCTCGTCGTCTGGACCCCCAACTACTGCACCGCCAGCCCCGGCCCCACCCGCATCTACGACCGCAACACCGGCCAGCTCACCGAACTTTCCGACGCCCGCCTCTGGGTCGCGACCTTCGCCCCCGGCAACCGCCTCGTCGATGGGCGCTTCGGCGGTGAAGCCATCATCGATCCGGCCACCCTCACCTGGGACACCGTCCTCCCGCCCTCACCCGGCGACACCATCTGGTCCCCGGACTACCACTACGCCAGTCGCGGCGTCACCCTCGGCAATCGCACCACCTGCTCCCAGTAGCCGACGCCTCCCGCCTGACCCCCCGATCGGTTAACGTCAC
>JABIST010000375.1 GCA_018700215.1 Dehalococcoidia bacterium
CTCCAGCACCTCCAGCGCCGCCGTTCCCACCCCTGCGATCAGCGACGGCTCATCGCCCGAGGAGACAAACCGCATCCCGTTGACGTCGGCGAAGCTGTGCGCGAGTCGGATGCAGTCGTCGAAGCGATCGCCCTCGGACCGCACCTCGGCGCCCAGCCGCTCCATCGCCGCGACCTTGTCTGCGTTCGCGCCTTCCGGCACGAAGATCACCGCGCGCGCACCATGGAGCTGTGCCGCGTAGGCCACCGATTGCCCGTGGTTGCCCGTCGAGGCGGTGACCAACCCCGCCGCGCGCTCGCCGTCCGAAAGTCGCCCGACGAGGTTGAGCCCACCTCGTAGCTTGAAGGCACCGATCGGCGTCGCGAACTCCAGCTTGAGTGAGATCTCGGCGCCTAGCAGCTCTGAGAGCGCCGGCGACTGGAGCAGCGGCGTCGGGAGCGAGAGGTAGGGCTCGATCGCCGCTGCGGCAGCGCGCACGTCTTCGAGGGTGGGCGCTGCCGCAGTAGTCATCAGTCAGCCTTTCAGCGCAGGTTGCCGTCATCGTCGTACAGATCGTCGACGAATGAGCCGACGAACGCGCTTTCGATGTCCGTGCCCTGCTCGATCACGTCGTACTCCAAGAGTAGATCAACCAGCGCCTGCCACTGAGCGGCATCGCCGCGGCCGATCCCGTCCGCGCGCTGCGCCGCCGCGAGATCCGTCTCCAGCAGGAAGCGCTGGTGTTCCGGGTCCGCACCCTCGGCGTAGGTCAGCGTGATCTCCACTGCCTCGTCGATGTTGCCTTCGATGTACTCGATCGCCCGCAGCGTCGCGCGCAAGAAGCGCTCCACCAGCTCGGGATCGCTGCTCACCGTCTCTTCGTTCGCGAGGTAGGTCAGACCGAGCGTCGGCACACCGAGGTCATGCGGGTCGAAGACCACGATGTCGACACCGGCACGCTGCACGGTGTCCGGCTCGTTATTCAGGAAGACCGGGTAGACCTCGACCTCCCCCTCGATGAACGTCCGAGGGTCGAAACCGACCGACTGCAATTCGACGTCATCGACCGTCAGGCCAGCGGTCGCCAGCAGCGCGTGCAGCTCGGCCGGCACCACGCCCGCCTTGAAACCGACCGTGCGTCCTGCAAAGTCAGCGGGGCTCGCGATGCCTGAATCGGCGCGAGCGATGAAGCCCTGATCGCCGCGCTGACCGAACAGTGCCACCGCCTGCACCGGCAACTCACCGACGCGGCGGCGAATCACCTGCGAGGCCGTGCCGGTGATGAACTGGACCTGATCCTCCAGCAGCAGCTTCAGGTGTTCGTCCTGCCCGGACGAGTGCTGGACATCAACTGACAGTCCCTCATCAGCGAAAAAACCCTTCGCGTCGGCCACGTAGACGGCAACGAACGGGAGGTTGGCCTGGGCGCGGAACCCGGCCATGAAGGTGATCTGCTGCGGCTCATCGGAGCCGCCGTCGTCGCCGCACGCGGCGAAGAACACAACCAGCGACACAGCGGCCGCTGCCAACATCAAGGCACGAAACATCTAGGACTCCAGGTGCTGCGGAGCGTGCATCCACGCCATAAGCGCGGGCGCTACACGCAGGAAGTGGCGATTCCAACGGCCCGTATCCGCGCCTTGGGCGCGGGCACTACCGACCGTGAGCATGCTCGAGAGTCCCGAGCACGGCGCCTAACGTACCCGAGCCAGCGCTGCGGGCAAACCACCGTGTTAGACCCCGAGGGTCGATTCGTGCCAGAACAGCACCCGGTGCTCGACTGCAGCCACGATCGCCGTGAGCGCTACTCCGAGGACCGCTAGCACCACGATCGCCCCGAACAGTGCGGGTGTATCGAAGTCGCCGTTCGCAATCAGGATCAGCTGCCCCATGCCCGAAGAGCCGGAGAGGAACTCTGCCACCACCGCACCGATCAGCGACAGCGGCACGGAAATCCGCAACGCGGCGAAGACGTACGGCAGCGACGACGGCAGTCGCAGCCGCCAGAGCAGGTCCCAACGCGACGCGTGCATCGAGCGCATGAAATCGAGCGCTGCCGGGTCGACGCTGCGCAGGCCAATCAGCGCATTCACCAGCATCGGGAAAAACGTAATCAGCGCCGCAATCGCCACCTTCGGCCAGATTCCAAAGCCGAACCAGATCGCGAACAGCGGATAGACCGCCACCACTGGCATCACCTTGATCATCAGCGCAGTTGGATAGAGCGCCCGCTCCAGCAGCCGCGAGTGCGCCATCAGCACTGCCAGTGCAAATGCACCCACGCTGGCCACCACCAGCCCGCCGAGTGCCGCCGTCAGCGACTCGCGTGCCGCCACCGCATATCGCCCCGGGTCACCCTGGAGTGCCTCCCACACCGCCGAGGGCCGTGGCACCAGGTATTCCGCCACCTCGCGCTCGCGCACCCAGAACTCCCACAGCAGCACCACGCCTGCGATGAACAGCAGCGGCGGCAACGCCACGGCCAGCCAGCGCACCGCCCGCTGCATCAGTCCGCCGCCCTCAGCAGCGCACGAATCCGCTCTTCAAGTGCCAGAAACTCGCCATCGACGAACAGCGCATCTGAGCGAGGTCGCGCGAACGGTACCGCGAGGTCTTCGATGATTCGCCCTGGCGACCCACTCATCACCACCACCCGATCCGACAGCAGCAGCGCCTCGCGAATCGAGTGCGTGACGAACAGCACCGAACTGCGCTCACGCTCCCAGATCTCCAGCAACTCCAGCCGCAGCGTCTCACGCGACAGCTCATCGAGCGCGCCAAACGGCTCGTCCATCAGCAGCAACCGCGGTGCATGCGCCAGCGCCCGAGCCAGCGCCACCCGCTGCTTCATCCCACCCGACAGTTCACGCGGGTACAGCCCGGCAAACCGATCGATGCCAACACGCCGCAGCCAACCGTCGACCGCGTCCGGCCGGCCCGCCAGTTGCAGCGACATCCGCACGTTCTCCGCCACGGTCAGCCACGGCATCAGCCCCGGTTCCTGCGTCACCAGCC
>JABIST010000376.1 GCA_018700215.1 Dehalococcoidia bacterium
GGCGGCGCGGTTGGCCGGATGGGGACGAACCCGCTGGCGATCGCGATTCCGGGCGAGGACGAAGCGCACCCATTCGTGCTGGACTTCGCCACCTCGGTAGCGGCAGAGGGTAAGATGCGCGTCGCCGTGAACAAGGGTGTCGAGGTGCCACCGGACTACCTGCTGAACAGCGATGGCCAACCGACGTTGGACCCGAACGATCTCTACCCGGACGAGGCCGGCAACCGGGGCGCGCTGCTCCCGTTTGGTGGCCCTGTGGCCTACAAGGCCTACGGCCTCGCGATGGCGGTTGAGGCGCTCTCCGGATCGCTCTCTGGCGCGGGCGTGGCTGGCAGCGGCAAGCCCGGCGGCAACGGCGTCTTCTTCATGGCGCTGAACATCGGCTCGTTCATCAGTCCTGAGGAGTTCGATGAATCATTCGGTGGCCTGAACAAGCATGTCACCCAGCCCCCGTTCCGCGAGGGCAACGACGAGGTGCTGACCGCCGGTGAGCCCGAGCGACGTCGGATGGTGGAGCGCCTCGCCAATGGGATCGAGCTGGACGACGAGACGCTGCGTCAGATGAACGAGGCGGCGGCGATGGTGGGCGTGGGCGCGCTGGAGCTGTAGCGGCCGAGGCAGGACTCGAGCGTTACGTCAGCTACTCGGAACCGCCGTGACGCGGGTAGTCGGACGTCACAACTAGCTCATCGATCACGCCGCGGCCGTCGCCCTTCGAGTTAATCGATCGGCGGGCGGGCGTCCGCTCGACGCGGTAGTGAGCGCCCTCGTAGACCCCGACGATCCACTCGTGTGGCGAGTTGGAGAGCATCACCGGGACACCGCGATCGCGCAGACCGTCCATGCACCACCTGAGCCGCAGCTGATCCTCGCGAGCAAACGCGCCGGCAGTGTACGAGGTGAAGTTGGCCGTATCGGACAGTGGGTGGAACGGCGGATCGAAGTAGACGAAGTCGCCGGGCTTCGCGTTTGCACACGCTGCCTCGAAGTCGCCGCTCAGTAGTTCAGTGTGTTGTAGCGCGCGTGACGCTGCTGCCAGCACCACGGGGTCCAGGATCGTCGGGTTCTTGTATTTCCCGTGCGGGACGTTGAAGAGACCTCGCTGGTTCACCCGATAGAGGCCGTTGAAGCAGGTCTTGTTGAGGAACAGCAGCCGAGCAGCCACCTCAATCGCGGTCGTGGGCTGTTCCCCCCGCACCGCGTAGAAAATCTCGGCTCGGGTCTCCGCATCCGCTGCCAGGTAGCGGGTGACCAACGGCTCGAGCTGTGAGACCAGCTCATCGAGCTGGTCTCGCACGACCTCGTACATCGTCACCAATTCGTGATTCTGGTCGTTCAGCACCGCTCGTCGCGGGGCGAGATCGGGATCAGAGGCGAGCGCGAAGAACAGTGCCGCGCCGCCCAAGAAAGGCTCGTAGTAGGTATCGATCGATTGGGGTGCGTGCTCCAGGAGTGCCGGAAGGAGCTGCGCCTTGCCGCCCGCCCATTTCAAGAACGGACGCGCACGTACCACGTCATCGAAAGCCGGCTCAATCGTCGGAGCGGTTGCGGTTGTGGTGATCTGTTACGCCCTGCGACTGGGGAGGTAGCCGCACCGGGATTGTAGCGACGGGACCAGACGGACGCGAGGTATACACGTTGAATCCAATAACACGTCGCCCCGCGGACACATGCCCGCAACAAGGCTGTGACTCGCTGGCAACATGATAGTGATTTGATACTCACGTCCCAGAAACGTCACGCACGATTTGTGGTTGCTGGTGAGATCTGGCGCCGCCGATCGTGAACCAGGGAAGGAGAACCATGGACATCGACAGCGGTACCACCGCCTGGATTCTCATGAGTTCCGCACTCGTCCTGTTCATGACCCCCGGACTCGCGTTCTTCTATGGAGGCATGGTCCGAAGCAAGAACGTCCTCGCGATGCTCATGAAGAACTACGTCGCCATGGGCATTGTCACCATCACCTGGATCACGGTCGGCTTCTCGATCGCCTTCAGTGGCAACGTGATGGTTGGCGACTGGAGCCTGTTCGGCAACCTGGACCTCTGGGGAGTGCGGAAGCTGGACCTGACGAACGCGGTGTTCGGGTACGAAGTGCCAGACCTGCTGTTCATGGCCTTCCAGATGATGTTCGCGATCATCACGCCAGCGCTGATCGCCGGCGCCGTTGCGGAGCGGATGAAGTTCAGCGCGTGGGTCATCTTCATCGCCATCTGGTCGGTGGTCGTCTACGCGCCCATGGCGCACTGGGTCTGGGGTGGCGGCTTCATCGCGAGCGAGATTCAGGCAATCGACTTCGCCGGTGGGCTGGTGGTTCACATCAACGCCGGTGCAGCCGCGCTGGCGCTGATCCTGGTGCTGGGCCCTCGGCTCGGCTGGCGACGAGATTCGATCCGGCCGCACTCGCTACCGCTGACCATCCTGGGCGCCGGCATCCTCTGGTTCGGCTGGTTCGGCTTCAACGCCGGTTCCGCGCTGGGCGCGAACGGCAGCGCGGCAAACGCCTTCGTCACCACCCACGTCGCCGCGGCAGTCGCGGCCACCACGTGGACCATCGTCGAGGGCGCCAGGCACGGCAAGCCAACCACGCTGGGCTTCGCCTCTGGCGCAGTCGCGGGGCTGGTGGCGATCACACCAGCAGCCGGATTCGTGACGCCGCTGTCGGCAATCATCATCGGTATCGCCGCCGGAGCAATCTGCTTCTACGCATTGCAGCTCAAGTTCCGATTCAACTTCGATGACTCGCTCGATGTCGTGGCCGTCCACCTGGTGGGCGGCATCATCGGCGCGTTGCTGCTCGGCATCCTTGCGGACGAGATGATCGGCGGCGTGGCTGGCAGTGCGGAGCAGCTACTGCGGCAGGCCGCATCGGTCGGCGTGGCGCTGGTCTTCTCCTTCATCGTCAGCTACGTCCTGGCGAAGGCGATCGATGTCACAATCGGACTACGCGTGAGCGAGGCCGACGAACAACAGGGACTGGACCTGGCTCTCCATGAAGAGCAGTCCTACGTCTTCACGGACTAACTGGAGCGGGAGGAAGCATATGAAACTGGTCATCGCCTACATCAACCCGTTCAAGCTGGACGAGGTGCGGGACGCACTCAAGGAATCCGGCGTCGGTGGACTCTCCGTCGGCAACATCCAGGGGTTCGGTCGCCAGGGTGGGCACACGGAGACCTACCGTGGCGCCGAGTACGAGGTGCAGTTCGTCCCGAAGATCCGGATCGAGCTGATCGTGGACGACGGGCAAGTGACTGACGTGGTCTCGACGATTGAGCGGACCGCCCGCACCGGAGAGACCGGCGACGGTAAGATCGCCGTGCTCCCCGTGGAGGACGTGGTGCGCATCCGCACCGGCGAACGCGGGACGGACGCCCTCTAGCGGAGCACGAAAGCGAGCGCCGATGGCCACGTCGCACCCGGCGCTCGCCCTCTTCCTGGAGACGCGTGACGACACAGCCCCGCTGCCAGAGACCGCAGTGGGGCTTTCGCGCTGTCACACACTCACAGACGCTCTCGACCAGGCACTGACCCAACTGGCCGCCGAGACAGCGGGCGGCTTCGCCGTTGTCGCCGTGGGCGGCTACGGCCGCCGCGAACAGGTTCGTCATTCCGATGTGGACGTGATGCTGCTCGTACCTGAAGGTGGCGCCGAGCAAGCGACACAGCTGCTCTATCCGCTGTGGGACGCTGGACTCAAAGTCGGCCACTCAGTCCGCTCGATCGACGACGCGATCGAGGCCGCACAGAACCTCGAGACCTTCACGGCGCTGCTGGATTCGCGATTCGTCGCCGGCGACCGCGGCCTCTATGCGGAGTATGAGCGCGCCCTGCACCGCCACGTGCACTCACAGCGTGACTGGCTTGCCGCGGAGCTGTACCACAGCCACAGTCAGCTCATCGCGCGCGAACCGTGGCAGCTGCAGGCGACCGATCTCAAGACCGGCCGCGGCGGGCTTCGCCATCTGCAGTTCATCCACTGGCAGCTCCGTGCCGAACAGCTAGCCGATCAGCAGCCGCCCACGGAAACGCTCCCGAACGAGTTAATCGAGGCCCGCGAGCGAATCCTGCGCACCCGCCACGCACTCCACTCACTGACCGACCGACCGACCGACGCCTTTCGCGATGATCTCGCTCCTCGGATCGCGGCATGGCTGGGCGAAGAGACGCTCGATTGCGCCCGCGCGCTGTACGAGGCGATGCGACTGATCGATCGTCGCGCGACAGAGCGGCTCACGGCACCGACGGAGCCAGCACACCCGGGCTGGCAGTTCTGGCGTCGCAAGCCTGTGGAGGTTGCTGTCACAACCGAGCCCGCGCCAACGACCGACCTCGGAGCGCTGCGTGCGGCGCTGAGGCGTGCCGCTGACCCGAACGAAGCCACGGCGCTCGATCCACTGCCACGGGCGCCCTGGCTCGAACGGCTACTCCCGGAGTGGGATGCGATCCGTGCCCGCCGGCACATCGCCCCCTTCCACACTCACCCGGTCGACACCCATCTGTTCCGCGCCGTCGCCGAAGCCGCCACCATCTCGGACGTCGACGAGGACGGCTCCGCCACCGTCAGAGTCGCCGAGCAGTTTGGCGATCGGGACGAGCTGCTGCTGGCTACCTGGCTGCACGATGTGGGCAAGGGTCGCGAGGAGGAGCATTCGACCGCAGGCGCGGTGATCGCCGAGCGGTTCTGCGCTCGCGCTGGATTGGATGCGGCTACCACCCAGCGGCTGACCAACATCGTGCGCCATCACCTGCTGCTCCCCTCCGTCGCCACACGTCGTGACATCGCCGACCCGCGGGTGATCCGAGAGGTGGCGGATGCGGTGGGCAACGCGCACACCTTGCACCTGCTCTACCTGGTAGCTGTCGCCGATTCGCGCGCCACCGGCCCTGATGTCTGGACGGCATGGAAGGCGCAGCTGATGCGCTCCCTCTACACCCGCGTTCACGCCCTGCTCGAAGAAACGGGATCCGAGTCGCTCGATGCCGAGCGCGCCATCGAGGCGGCCCAGCAGCACCTCGCTGGGCGCTTCTCGCGGGAACTGATCGCGGAGCATCTCAGCCGGCTCGAGCCCGGCTATCTGCTCTCCACGCACCCGGAGACGATCGGCGAGCATCTGGAACTGGCCGCCGAGGCAGCCGCGACTCCCGCTGGCATCGCCGTCCGCCACGACCACCTCGGCGGGATGGATCGCGTCACCATCGTCTGCCCGGACCGCCCGGGGTTGCTGCAAGCGATCGCCGGCTCGCTCGCGGCGCACCAGGCCAACGTCCTCGGTGGCGTCGCGTACACGCGAGGTGACGGTGTTGCGATCGACGTCTGGCACGTCTCGGACGCACTGGGGCATGAGATCGACGAGCGGCGCTGGGCGCGGATTCTCGAGACGATCCCCGCCGCGCTCCAAGGCACCTACCCGCTCGAAGAACGGCTCGCCCAGGTTCGCGCCACGTACCCTGCGCCTCGCTCACAGATCACCCCCACGGTTCACCTGGACAACACCGCCTCAGATAGCTACTCCGTGCTGGAGGTGACCGCGCAGGATCGCTCCGGCCTGCTGCACGCCATCACTCACGTGCTGCACGAGCTGCAGATCGATATCCACCTCGCGAAGGTGGACACGCTGGGCCCGGAGGTGTTCGACGCCTTCTACATTCATCGAGAGAACGGACGACGGGTGGAAGACCCGGATGAGATTGAGCGGCTGAAACGGCACATCCTGGCCGCCCTGGCGGCGCTGGAGCCGGAAGCGGAGTAGAGCGGGCAATTACTTCGTGCGGTGTACGAAGGCCGTCGAACTTATCGTCCGCATTCCGCTAGGATGGCCGCGTTGAAACACGCTGGTGACTGTGAAAGAAAGAACATCCCCATGGCCGCTGAACAAGAGATTTACGCCCTCGGCGAAACCCCACCATTGGGTTATGTCCCGCCCAAGATGCACGCGTCGCTGATCCGTCCCGAGCGCTTCGGCGAACCGAACCAGGCTTTCGAGATCGAAGAGGTAGACACGCCAACGCCCGGTCCTGGGCAAGTGCTCGTCTGGGTGATGGCTGCTGGCGTGAACTACAACAACGTCTGGGCCGCCCTCGGCACGCCGGTCAACGTGATCGGCGCTCGCCAGCGGAAGGGCGCGGAAGAGGACTTCCACATCGGAGGTTCGGACGCATCGGGCATCGTCTGGGCGACCGGCGATGACGTGTCGACCGTGAAAGTCGGCGACCGCGTGGTGCTGTCGTGCGGCATGTGGGACGAGAACGCGGAGGATATCGCCGCCGGCGCGGACCCGATGACCTCCAGCACCGCCAAGATCTGGGGCTACGAGGAGAACTGGGGTTCGTTCGGCCAGTTCGCGCTCGTCGACCATTACCAGTGCTTCCCGAAGCCGGAGCAGCTCACCTGGGAAGCGGCCGCCGCCTACATGCTGGTTGGCGCCACAGCCTACCGGCAGCTCATGGGCTGGCCGCCACACATCGTCAACGAGGGCGATCCGGTGCTGATCTGGGGTGGCACGGGCGGCCTCGGCTCCATGGCGATTCAGATCGTGAAGGCTCGCGGCGGGATCCCGATTGCGGTGGTCTCGAGCGAGGACAAGTACGACTTCTGCTACCAGATGGGCGCCAAGGGCGTAATCAACCGCAAGGAGTTCGACCACTGGGGCCGGCTGCCAGACGTCGACGACGCCGAGGCGTTCGGTACGTGGATGAAAGGCGCTCGCGCGTTCGGTGCGAAGTTCTGGGAAGTGCTGGGCGAGCGCAAGGCGCCGAAGATCGTATTCGAGCACCCTGGCGAGGCAACGATCCCAACCTCGATCTTCATCGCGGACAACAACGGCATGATCGTGATCTGTGCCGGAACCAGTGGCTACAATGCCGATGTCGACCTACGCTATCTGTGGATGCGGCAAAAGCGCCTCCAGGGTTCGCACTTCGCGAACGTGGAACAGTGCGCTGCTCTCAACCAGATGGTGATCGACGGTCAGGTGGACCCGGCGCTCTCCCAGGTGTTCCCGCTGGCGAACGTCGGTGATGCACACCAGCTGATGCACGAAAACAAGCATCAGCCTGGCAATATGTCGATCCTGGTAAATGCGACCGAGGAAGGTCAAACGGACCTCAACCTCTAGTCGAACAGTCGTTTCCTCCCGAGCCTGGAGGTCCCACCACCCACCCTCCAGGCTCGGGGATCCCACCCCTCTCAGACTCCACAGCACATCCGAATCCCACACAGAGCATTCGCATACTCGCGCACCCTCAGGAGTCAGGTCAGGGCTCAGGGGCTTCGCGAACGGAACAGGCGCGTCGCTCGACAGCCAGCTAGCGCAGCGAGGACCGACGGGTCGAATGCCGGTGAGCAGAGCGAAGCGAGCTACTGGTAGATGATGTAGTCGGGCGGGTCGTCCATGCCCATGATCTGCTGCGGCGTCATCACCGGCTCATCCCAGTGATAGAACAGCTTGAAGGCCGATCGCTCCGCATAGTCCGCCAGTGCGAATCGCTGATAGCCACCGATCTTCGGCCCAGCTGCGCCGAATCCGTCCATATCGATGGTGAGTTCCACCTCGGCGACATCCTCGTAGCGCTCTGGCTCGATCAGCATCCGACGCTGGAACTGGTGGAGCACCAGCAGCTTCGGTGGGATGCCAGCGTCCTGCACCAGCTCCGCGAGGTAGGCCTGCACCTTGTTGACCTCGTCGGCATCGAGGGAGCCGATCACGCGTCCGGGAACGGCCCTGTAGCGCGCGGTGGCGAATTCGGGATCGAGTGCGAGGTGGACGAAGGGCTCACGCAGGAACCACTCGAGGCGCTGCGTGTCCTCGAATGCATCGGACCAGCCGATCTGGAGGTCGA
>JABIST010000377.1 GCA_018700215.1 Dehalococcoidia bacterium
ATGACGTCGGCACCCATGTCGCCGAGGTAGCGGCAGGCGTAGGGGCCGGCCCAGACCTGGGTGGCGTCGACGACGCGGAGACCGGCGAGCGGGAGGTCTGCGGCGTTGGGTGCATCGGACGTGTCGCTGGCGGTGTCCGACGACGCAGGCAAGTCCTCGAGGGCGGCGCGGATCTCATCGGAGTGCTCGCCGACGAGGGGGGCGCGGCGTTGTTCGCCACGGTCGCCATCGAAGGAGACGGGGCCGGACGGGAGCGGGTGGGGGCCGAGCACGGGGTGCTCGACCTGGTGCCAGAAGTTGGTTTCGACGAGGCCGGGCCACTCGAGCAGCTCACGGGGGGTGGGGATCATCGAAAAGGGTGTGCGGAACTCGGTAGCCAGCTCGAAGATTTCGCGCGAGGTGTGCTGCATCGTCCACTCGGGGATGAGGGCGAGCAGGATGTCATTCGCCTCGGGCGCCCAGCCGTTGGCGAAGAACGGGTCAGTCTTGAACTCGGGGTGGCCGATGCAGTCGTAGATCGAGGGGGCCTGGCGCGGCATGCCGGCGAGGCCGATGTAACCATCGGAGGTGGGGTGGATGCCCCAGGTGGCGCGGAGGGCGTTGCCGCCTCGGGTGGACTCACTGTCGCGGGTGAGGGCGGAGGGGCCGGCGCCTTCGAGGGTGGCGTTCTGGATCTCCTGGAGGGAGAGGTCGAGGCGGTCGCCGGTACCGCTGCGTTTGGCGGCGAGCAGCGCCATGGCGGTGGCGGAGAAGCCGTGGAGGCCGCCCTGGTAGTAGGCCTGGTGACCGGCGGTCTTCAGTGGCTCGAGATCAGGCTCGCCGCAGAGGCTCATCTCGCCTCCGGCGGCGGCGGCGGTGAGCGAGGTGGCGCGCCAGTGCGCCCTCGGACCGTCCTGCCCGTAGGGCGTGATCGAGGTGACGACGAGCGACGGCTGACGCTCGATCGCGGCATCGAGGTCGACGCCCTGCGCGGCGAGTGCGCCGGGGGCGTGGGTTTCGATGACGGCGTCGGCGGAGGCGATCAGGCGATCGAGGGTGGCGCGGTCCTCGGAAGTATCCAGGTCGAGCACGATCGAGCGTTTGCCGGCGTGGAGGTAGGCGCCGAGGATGCTGGCGTCGGGACCGCCATCGATGCCGCCGGCGCGCGGGGGGATCGAGCGGATCGCGTGGCCACCGGGCGGTTCGACCACGATCACGTCGGCGCCGTAGACGGCGAGCAGGCGTGTGGCGAAGGCGCCGGCGACGTCTGTGCTGAGGTCGATTACGCGTACACCGTCGAGCATTCGTTTCTCCTCGTGAGCCGGTATCGCGGCGTCCGTGGTTGGCGCCGGGATGGTAGCAGGAGGCGCGCGGAGATCGGAGGCCACGCTGGCCCTCGGAGGTAGCAAAACGGCCGCCGGGAGTCCGGCGGCCGTTGCGGTGTGAGCTCGGCGCGGGTGGCGCCGGGCGGGCGGCTAGAGCTTGGCGGAGTTGTCGATGAACACCTGCAGGCTGGGGTTGTAGCGGAAGAAGAAGTCGGCCTTGAAGCCGTCTTCCATCAGGTTCTTGTGGATCTCCTCGTCAAGTCGCAGGTCCAGCGTGTTGAGGGTCCACTCGCCGATGGCGTGGTTGTTTTCTCGGATGTTGGCGAGCATGCCGTCCCAGATGTCGGTCGGCATCTCGATCACGATGTCGACATCGCGCAGCTCTTCGTCGCTGATCTCCTTGATGTCGTGGATCGACAGCACATCGAAGTTGCAGCTGATGTTGGTGTCGCCGTGCTTGAAGGCGATCACGGCGTTGAGTCGGCCGAGCTTACGGTAGGCCTCATCCTCGACGGTGATTGCGGCGAGCTGCTCGAACCATTCGACCGAGGGGAACGTGGCTGTGCTGGTGGTCATATCTGTGCTCCTTCGTGGTGCAGTCTAGAAATCAATTGGATCGCCGGGGTCATCGACCACGTCGAACGGTGTCATTTTGGCCAGGTGGCGCATGGGCTCGGCTTCCGGCGTCTGGGCCATCTGGTCCTCGACCATGCGCTTGTACATTGGATCCAGGGCACGCAACGCGTCCAGCTCGCTGTGGGCGAGGGCGAACGTGGTTGGCACCTTGCGGATCGTCGCTTTGCCGCAATGCTTGCACTCAGTCGGTTCGGGTGAGCGATTGGGGCGCACGAGCGCCTCAAAGCCCTGACTGCAGCTGTCGCACTGGTAGGCGTAGAGCGGCATCCGATTACTCCGCGCTCAGGTCCAGCATCATCTTCATTGGTGGAATCAGCTTCTCTGAGCGGTCGATACCGGCGGCCTTGGTGTAGCGCACGTATTCGCGGATCCAGTCACGCTGGAGTCGCTTCACGGTCACCATACCCTCATCCATCTGCTTGACGCCGCCTCCAAAGATGACGGCCAGCGCCTCCCAGAGCACCGGGTCCTGAGCCTCGCCGAACTGGACCATCTCGACCCGCGTCAGCCAGTCGCTGAAGGTCTTCTTGAGCGTCGGACGCTGGCTGATAGCGAAGCGGATGTGGTCCATCGCGTAGGCGGAGGTGCGGGCCCGGTCCGACTGCAATCGCGCAGCGAGCACGCGGTCGGCCTCGGTCGGACCGTAGGCGGCGAGGTAGCGGAGAATCGTCCGCTGCAGCGCGCCACGCATCATGTACTGAGTGAGTACGGTCTCGGACCAACCGGCGTAGGTCTCCAGGATCTGGCGGTTCATCTTGCCGGGACTCTCCAGCAGCATGCCGCCACCGTTGAGCATCGCGCGCTTGCGATAGCCATCGAACATTCGTGCCGCGTCGTAGACCGCCGTGGAGAAGTAGAGCTTCACCTCGTGGTAGCCGGGGCTGAGGTTCTGCAGCCAACCGGAGATCACTTCGGTCTCAACCGAGGCCTGCTGACAGAACTCCGTGGCGACCTGACAGATTGCGATCTCGACATCGTCCGGGACGTTGTCCGCGGTGTCCCATGGGACGTCGGTCGCGGTCGACCAGCGGCGGCCGATGCTCTCTTCGTAGAGCAGCCCGGCGACATCCGCCCACTGCTCGTACTTGTCCTGCAAGTAGTAGCCGCCGATGTTGCCAGCCTCTGGTGCCGGCCAGGCGCCACGCGGGCAGCGGTTGCGGTATGGGATGTGGTCTGGGATGTCCGAGTAGACGCCGATGTTCAGCGCATCGACCGTCAGGCCGCCGCCGTTCTTCTCCGGGAGGGCACGCGTGCCCCAACCCAGCGTCTTCTCCATCCAGCTCAGATCGATCGATTCGAAATCCTCGGCGCTGCTCGTCGCCGTTTGCTCTTGAACCATCTGCTGTGAACCCCTTCGCCACGCGGAGTCGCGTGTGGTGTGTATCAACGAGCCGGTGCGGTCTCCAGGGAGTGCCGCGCCGGCTCGGTTCGATTCGGGTGCGTGTTACGCCGCGACGTACTGCGCGAGCATGGCGTTGGCGCGACCGTCTTCGAAGCGGTCGCCGAAGCCGGCGACGCGGACGCGCTGAATGTATTCCTTGACCTGCCGCTGGCGAACGGCGAGCGAGATCTGCTCACCTTCGCGCAGTGACGCCTCGTCGGTGCCGCCACCGAGCAAGATGGCCAGCGCCATGCTGGACGGTGTACCGCGCGCGGCCGGATTCTGGCCGCCGAGGCCGAGTACCAACCCCATCTCGATTTCGTCGAGGTAGCTGTGAATCTCGGCCTTGCGCTCCGGGTCGGTCTGCGACAGGTACTGAAGGTGCATCACGCCGAAGGCGACGTGGCGCGATTCGTCCGAGGCGGCGAGGCGGTAGATCGCCTTTTCGGTGTCGTTGTAGCTCATCAGCTCGCCCATCCGGAAGATCGAGAGCACGAGGCCCTCGCCCGAGATGTGCAGGCGGGCGGACATTTCC
>JABIST010000355.1 GCA_018700215.1 Dehalococcoidia bacterium
ACGCATCCCCAGCACGACCACCATGTAGCCGAGAATCAACAGCAACTCAAACCCGCTGCGCATCCCGGCACCAAGCCACGCCTCCACCAGGTCACCACCCACCCAGAGGTTGACGGCAAGGGCGACGATCGCCAATACATGCATACGCAGGTCGAGGCCGTTCACTCGCCCAGCCTACGTGAGGATGCAATGCCAGCGAATTCTCCATTCGAAACCATGTCCCTCGGGGCGATCGAGGAAGCCTCCGGCGAGTTACACCGACGCGCCGGAACCTCTCTGCGGCTGATCGGCGAACTGCGCGCCGATGAACTCGTGGGCGGCCGCGTCAGCGCACGCCAGCAAATGGCCGCCCTCGCCGCCACAACCGAACTCGCCTGCATCTCCTTCGAGGCGATCATCGGACGGGCCGCTCCCCCCTCCGCCCGCAGCGACCGACACCCCAGCGCCATCTCCGCAGTGATGTACGGCGCACCCTCGCTCGCGGGGCTGCTCGCCCGCCTTGAACAGGACCGACGGATGCTCACCTCGCTCACTCGTAGCCTCCACCCCCGATTCAAGGAGACCGTCACCACCGCCTGGGGCAACGGCACCATCCACCAGCTCGTGATCGAATTCGCGATCGTCGAGCCCGCGAAGATCGCGCAGGCACTCGAAGAAGTCGTCCGCGCGCTTGAGATGACGGACCCCGAATCACCCGCTGGTGAGCACACCGTCTGAGCTGCTCAAGGATTCATTCCTCGTTCATATGCCTTTCTTACGACCTGCCTGCTAAATTTCGCGGACGTCACGTTCCAGGCAGGCGCAAGCGAGGATCGGCATGCACTCACCCATCGGATTGGCGCTTCGAACAGCCACCTTCGCCCTGATCGGATTTCTGCTCGCCAAGCTCGCCGTCGCGGCCGGCCTGCTCGTGGTCAGCCACTCAATCGACGGGGAGCTAGCCAGCCTGCTGCTACTGCTCCCGGCCATCGCCGCCGGTGGACTCGCGTTCTACTGCATGCGCGAGACTGCCTACGGCCTGCGGAGCCGCTAACGGGCGCCGCTACTGACTCGGGTTCAGCACCACCTGCTCGGTGATCACCGCAAACTGCCGCCCGTCCCACTGATACGACCGTTCCAGTAGCTCCGATGGGCAGCACTGCGCATCGTCGTCCGCCCAGATGCCCTCCAGCGTCACCACCAGATCCAACCGAAACTCCACGCGCCCCGCCGTCTGGATGAACTGCTTCATCACCGCCTGTCCGCCCTCAAGCACGTAGACGCCCACCCCCACATCACCCAGCGTCCCGCCCGACTCGACGATCACGAACGCCTCGTCCACGCCGTCCTCACCCACAAGGTCGGCAAAGTGCACACGCTCCGCCGTCACCTCGCCGCCACCGGCGACATCGATCAGCGGACCAGCCAACTCGGGCGCGCCAAAATCCGCCTCGTGCAGCGATTCGATCGGCGCGAGGGTTGAAGGTGTGCTCGCATCGGATGTCGGAGTCACCGTCGGTTCGGCGTCGTCGCCTGTGCAGGCCGTAACCCCCAACAGCAGCAGAGCGGTCAGCAGCAAAGGGTTCAAGCGTGTGGAGCCGCGCATGCCGTTACTTCCCACTACCCCGCACTCTCATCCTCACCGCCCCCGGCGGCCGGGTCAACGCGCCTCACAGAGCGCTCGCTGATACGATACGACCACTCCCCGGCCGCACCGATCGAAGCTGCCCCACAGGGCGCCGCAACTCGAGGATGGCGATGGCCGATCAACCTCCGTCGACGATTACGTCTGCCGATGTCGCTCGCTATCGCGGCTTCCGGCAGGACGAGGTCGACGCCGCCCATCTCTACCGCGCCATGGCCACATCCGAGGACCGCGAAGAGGTCGCCGATCTCTATCTGCGCCTCGCTGACTCCGAAGATCGACACGCCGCATTCTGGGAACAACAACTCGAACAGGGCGGCGCCCCGGTGCCACCGCGACGCCCCACCTGGCGGGCCAAAGCGCTCTCCTGGATCGCCGGACGCTTCGGAGCCACCGCCGTCCTCCCAACCGTCGCCCAGCAAGAACAGGCCGACCGTCG
>JABIST010000385.1 GCA_018700215.1 Dehalococcoidia bacterium
ATCGGCTCCGAGGCGGAGAGTGGCATCCCCTACTGGATCTGGGCCGTCCTCCCCGAGGTATTCCCAGACTTGCTCGCGGCCCGCACTCCCGGACGCGACCATCTCGAGGGCTATGAGCGCCTCGGATTCATCGACGGCCCCACCGTCGAAGAAGGCGGGATCGACCTCGGTAAATATCCCCGCCCCATGGGCACCAGCATCCGCGTGACTCAGATCCCCATGCTCGGGCTCAACTGCGCCGCCTGCCACGTCGGCACCGTCCGCACCCCAGATGGCACCGAAGACCTGCTAGTCCTCGGCATGCCCGCCCAGCAGCTCGACTTCCTCGCCTACGAGCGCTTCATCCTCGATGCCGTCAACGACCCACGATTCACTGCCGACGTCCTGATCGACGCCATCCGCCTGAAGAACCCGGCGTTCTCGTTCCTCGATCGCTTGCTCTACCGCTACGTCGTCATCCCGCAGGTGATCGATGGCGTCCACCAACTCGAGCAGGACTTCGAGTTCGCGCTCGACGAATCCCGATCCGTCTGGGGACCGGGGCGCGTCGAAACCTTCACCCCCTACCGCGTCCGCCTGGAGCTACCTCGAAGCTCCTTCGCCGAAGTGGGCACTGTCGATTTCCCCTCGATCTGGAATCAGGACATCCGAGTCGGGATGGAACTCCACTGGGACGGCAACAATATCTCCCTCCAGGAACGTAACTACAGCGCCGCCATCGGCGCAGGTGCCTCCGAGGACTCGCTGGACGAGGTCGCCATCGCTCGCATCGCCAGGTGGATCCGCACGCTCCGCCCCGAGCCATTCCCGGAGGAGCTGGTCGATACGTCCCTCCTCGGCCAGGGCAGCACGCTCTTCACCACCTACTGCGCCGCCTGCCACGCGCTCGATGGCGAACGCATCGGCCAGGTCGAACCGATCGAATTGATCGGCACTGACCGCTCACGCCTCGATTCCTTCGACCCCGAGCTGGCCGAGGCGATGAACACGCTCGGCGCCGGCAAGCCGTGGAAGTTCACCCACTTCAGGAGCACTGACGGCTACGCCAACGCCCCCATCGATGGCCTCTGGCTCCGCGCCCCCTACCTCCACAACGGCTCCGTCCCCACCCTCGCGGACCTGCTCGCCCCCCCCGCGGATCGTCCCACCGGCTTCTGTCGAGGTTCGACCAACTTCGACTACGACCGCGTCGGCTTCGTCTCCACCACCGATCAGAGCGCCTGCAACGGGTTCTGGTTCGACACTGCCGCGGCTGGCAACGGCAACGAAGGCCACGACTACGCCACCGACCTCACGCCGGCGCAGAAACAAGCGCTGCTGGAGTACCTGAAGACGCAGTAGCGAATCACGATTGCGAGGGCATTCGATGGCGAAGACACACGGCGTGGTCGTGATTCACGGCCAGGGCCAGGCACGCTTCCGCGGCGCCATCCTCGCGCAGCTCCTCAACGGCACCATCGGTGCCCTCGAAGCCGGCGGCTACGATGTCGAGCGCACCATCGAGCTGGACCAGGACATCCCCCGCGCACGCCTCGCGCTCACCAGCGCCCCACCCCTCGCGCCCAATGGCTCCCCTTCTCCGCTCCACGGCGAAGCGATCGAGTTCCGTGAGGCCTTCTGGGACGATGCCTTCCCCGCCCCATCAACCGACGACGTGGTGCGCTGGGTTCTCATGGGCATCCGCAGCCGCGCCGCCGGCATGCTCAGCGGCTGGTTCGGACAACCACGCACCGTCGCCGCAAACGGCTTCAGCATCCTCGACTGGATCGCCAAGGCGCAGACGTTGTTGCTCACCATCATGCTCGCGGCAAGCTTGCTGCTCACCTCCATCATCCAGCCCATCGCCTGGCTGCTCTTCACCGCTTCGCGCATGCCCATCGTCTCCGGCTTCGGCATCGCCGCCCGCTTCGGAGCTGCCATCCAGTCGCTCAACCCCTTCCTCCAAAGCACCCTCGGCGATTCGCAGCGCCTCGTCACGGACCGCGCCTGGGCCGCAACCATCCGCACCCGCCTCGAAACCCCACTCATCGAACTCCTCGACAACGATGACATCTCCCATGTCACCATCGTCGCCCACTCTGCTGGCGCCGCAGTCGCCTATGAGGCGCTGTTTCAGGGCAGCCCCGTCGCCAAACTCGCAAACGAGCGGGAAAAGCCGATCCGTCTCATCACCATGGGCTCAGGACTCAATCACCTCTGGGCGTTCGCCAGCATGCGGAACAACGGTGTCCCGGAGCGGGTCGCTCTCGCCGAAGGCCGCCTCGACCCGGACGTCGTCGCTCGCGCCGGCGACACCCGAACATCCATCGACACCTTCTGGACCGACCTCTACGCACGCTTCGACTACGTCGCAGCCGGACCAACGGGAGCTCAGATCGTCGCCCACTCCGGTCTCGAGGACGGCAAACACTTCCGCGCGCACCGTGTCATTAACTATGACCACCTGATCGATGACCACGGCGGCTACTTCCGCAACAAGGAGCAGGTGATTCCGCGGCTGCTACCGGTGATCGTCAACCGCATCACCTGGTGGCGCACTCAGCCCCCACCGGAAGAAGGCAC
>JABIST010000378.1 GCA_018700215.1 Dehalococcoidia bacterium
CGGCTCGCGCTCGCGATACTCCACATCGAGGCCGTTGACGCGGATGGTGGGCGAGCCGATGCACTTGATCGGGATCGCCTCTTCGTCGCCGCGGATCAGGGTCTCCTGGACTTCGACCTCGTTGAGGCCAACTTCGTCCAGCGCTTCGCGCAGCAGCGCGCGCACTTCTTCGTGGTGCGATTCACCGCGTTCGGTGAGGGTCAGCGTTATCTCCACCAGTGTTCCTCCAGTCAACGGTTCGCTCCCAGTGCCGGGGCGAACTCATCCAGATCGGGCCCGAGCATAACCCGTCGCGGACTACCGGTCCCGTGCTTCGGTGGCGAAATGCGAGGGTTGTTTTCCTGGAGGCTCCGGCAGATGCTCCATTGATGAGCTTTGTGCCAATTGAGGTTGGGCCGTACTGGGCGGATCTGAACGAGCATCTGTGCGACCTGGTTGCGCTGGTGCCGCCGGATCGGCTCGACGAGGCGCCGGTAGGGGAGTGGGGCGTCCGCGAGGTAGCCCATCACATTGTTGGTGGGCGCGACCACTGGCTGGCGAACTCGCTGGGTCGCGAGCGGGGCGAGATGCCGTCGGCTAATGCCGGGGTTGAGGAATTGCAGGGGGAGCTGCGGGCGTCGTGGGAGCGGGTCGCCTCGTTCCTGGGGGACGCGGAGGCGCTCGACCGTGAGTACGAGCCGCCGGCTGGTGATCCGCCGTATGTCGACCCACCGGAGTTCCGAGGGCACTACGTCGCGTTCCACCGGCTGGCGCACGACGTGCATCACCGTGCGCAGTTGCTCGATCGGATTCGCGATCTGGGGCTCGAGGTTCCAGAGGCGATTCGACGCCGTCCGCTGTAACTGGGACCAGCAGTCGCTCAGTTGTTCTGAGTACCCAACGCGTCCCGCACCACCGGGATCACCTCGTGGGCCACACGTTCCATGTAGCTGGGGCCGTCCTGCGCACCGGGTGGAGGCGGATTGGGGATCGGGTGGGGAACAATGATGTCAAAATCGATGCCGTGTGAGCAGGCCTCGACGAGCTGTGCGGCGACCTCGGTGGGGGTGCCGTGGGCGGAGAAGGCGCTGGCGGCGGCGTCCGGGAGGAAGTCGACGATGCAGCCGGACTCGACGAGATCGGGGTGGTGGTGGAAGTCCGGGTGGACGCGGGCCTGCAGCTCGTGGATGTCGGGGCCGTCCCAGGTGAGGCCGGCGAGGTTGAAGAGGTGCGGCGAGTACTCGTAGAAGCCGGCGGCGATCGACTTGCCCATCAGCAGAGCGCGCTCCGGGTCGTCCTGGAGGGCGGTGTGAACGACGAGGCCGAGGCGGACGGAGGCAGGGTCGCGGCCTGCTTCATCGGCGCCAGCACGAATCTGATCGACGGCGGCGTGGAGGTTGGCGGGGTGCAGGCCGGCGCGGATGAAGACGCCATCGGCGACGCGACCGGCGGCGCGGAGCGATCGAGGGCCGGCGGCGGCGATCCAGACGGGGACGGAGCGTGGGTGCGGGAGTTGGGCGGGACGGTCTGCGCCGACCTCGACGGCGTCGCCGTGGAGCAGGGAGCGGATCGTGCGTGTGGAGTCCTCGAGCGTGGCGACGCGGGCGGGTTTGAGGCCGGCGAGACGGACGGCGGTGTCGCCGATGCCGAGACCGAGGATGGCGCGGCCCTCCGAGACGGCATCGACAGTGGCGATTGAGCCGGCGGTGACCGTGGGGTGGCGGGTGACGGGGTTCGCGAGCAGTGGGCCGAGGTGGATCGTGGAGGTCTCGCGTGCGGCGAAGGCGAGCAGCACGTAGGTGTCGTGGCGTCGCAGCTGTGAGTCGGGGACAAAGGCGTAGTCCCAGCCGAGCGACTCGGCGCGGGCGACGTCAGTGGCGAACGCATCGGGGGTGGAGAAGTCGAAGCGGTTGAGCCCGAAGGCTGGTGCGTTCATCGGGGAATCCTGCTCGTTGCGGGCGATTCGGACAACGTGCCGCTTGACGTTGCACGTTCGAGCGCGATGCTACGCTGCCGCAGCGAACGGGTGTGCGAGGGGGGTTGGATGACTGTTGGGCTGGTGACGACGGTGCTGGGGGAGATCGAGCCAAGCGAACTGGGCCGGACAATGATGCATGAGCATTTGTTGATCACCTTTGATCGCTGGGCACGAGACGCCGGGATTGAGCAGCCGCCGGAGGGGCCGGCGATCACCCTTGCGAATCGGGGGGAGATCGCGCGACACAGCAGCGGGCTCGACCACCGGATCGATGACGTGGACGAGGCGATCGCTGAGACGCGGCTGTACGCCGAGGTGGGTGGCGGCACGATTGTGGATGCGACGAACCCGGATCTGACGCGCGACCCGGAGGCGCTACGGACGATCTCGGAGGCGACGGGCGTGCACGTGGTGATGGGAGCCGGGCATTACCTGAACGAGCACCACCCGTTGGACATGGACGAGCGCAGCGAAGAGCAACTATTCGAGGAGATGGTGGGCGATGTGACCGAGGGTGCGGACGGCACTTCGATCCGCTCGGGGATCATCGGAGAGATTGGCTGCCAGTACCCGCTGCACCCGAACGAGGAGAAGACGCTGCGAGCCGCGACACGCGCATCGCTGGCGACGGGTGCGGCGCTGCTGATTCACCCTGGTCGCGACCATCGCGCGCCACTGGAGCTGATGCGCATCGTGATCGAGGCGGGCGGCCGGCCGGAACGGGCGATCATGAGCCACCTCGATCGCACGGTGTTCGAGGACGATGAGCTGGTGGAGCTGGCAAAGACTGGCTGCTATCTGGAGTTCGATCTGTTTGGGCAGGAGTCGTCCTGGTACATGCATGCGCCGATCGATATGCCGAACGACGCGACGCGGATTGATCATCTGCAGCACCTGATCGCGGAGGGCTTCGGTGACCGGCTGCTGGTGGCGCAGGACATCTGTCGGAAGGTAGCGCTCTGCACGTACGGTGGCCCGGGTTATGGGCACATCTTGCGGAACGTGGTGCCGATGATGCAGCGCAAAGGAATGTCGGCCGCCGAGATCGACGCGATCCTCATCGACAACCCCGCGCGCATCCTGGCGATGATCGAGCCGAGCTGAGGCGAGCCGCGCGGTGTTCGAACTCGCTCGCTGCTAGAAGACGATCACGCCGCGACCGTCCTCGCCACGCTCGAGTGCGCCGAATGCCTCGTTGATCTGGTCCAGCGAGTAGCGGCGCTGGATGATCTCGTCGACCATCAGATCGCCTTTCTGGTAGAGGTCGATCATGGTGCGGAAGGTCTCGTGCGGGCTGGCGAGGCCGTAGTAGGCACCGGTCAGCGTCTTTTGCGTGCGGACCATATCGGTCAGGTCGATGCCGGCCTGGTCGCCGAGCGGGGCGAGGCCGACGACGACGGCGACGCCGTTGCGGCGCAGGGCACCGACGGCCTGCTGGGTGCTCTCGATGCCGCCGAAGGTGTCGAGCGCGAGGTCGACGCCGCCATCGGTTAGCTCGCGAATCGCCTCGATCGGGTCGGTGACGGTTGAGTCGATCGTGTCGGTGGCGCCGAAGCGGGTGGCGAACTGGAGTTTGTGTTCGGCGATATCGACGGCGATGATGCGCGACGCGTTCATCAGGCGGGCACCCTGGATCGAGTTGAGGCCGACGCCGCCGACGCCGAAGACGGCGACGGTCATGCCGGGGCGGACGCGGGGCGCGTTGACCACGCTGCCGACACCAGTGGTCACGGAGCAGCCGATCAGCGCCGCGACCTCCATCGGAACATCGTCAGGCATCGGGTAGCAGGCCTGAGCAGGGGCGACCTGGTATTCGGAGAAGATGCCTAGCTTGGACATCTGGAACACCTCGTCGCCGTTGGCATCGCGCAGGCGGGTGGTGCCGTCGTACTGGCGGACGCCGGTGAGGGCGTTGGTTTCACAGAGTTGGGGGCTGCCGGAGCGGCACTGGCGGCAATGTCCGCAGTTGGAGACAAAGGAGAGCACGCAGCGGTCACCGGGCTTGACGTTGGTGACACCAGGGCCAACCGCCTCGACGGTGCCGGCGCCTTCGTGGCCGAGTACGCAGGGGAGGGGGATCTGGGCGGTGCCGTGGATCACGTGGATGTCGCTGGCGCAGATGCCGGCGGCGCCGGTGCGGATTAGCACCTCGCCGGCCTTCGGCTCGTCCTGGGTGAGATCTTCGACCAGTAGCGCCGTCTCGCCGGCGCGCATCACCGCAGCTTTCATCTTGTTGCTCCCTCGCTCAAATCGCTGATCGAATCGTTCGTGGGCGGAGCTTCGCGGTTGTGGGCGATTGAGCGCAACTGGTCGTGCAGGAGTCAGTCCTGTGCGTCGAACTCGCTGTAGTCGAAGTCGACGAGGGCGGAGCCGGGTTGTTCTGGGTCGTAGGTCCAGTATTGGCGGATCTCGTCGATCAGGCCGTCGCGGAAGCGATAGTGCTCCGAGCCTCGAAAGGTGAAGGGCTGGCCATCGGCGACGCCGTGCATGCTCCACTCGATGGCAGCGGTATCGCCGTCCTCGATGGCGTTGTCGACGATCCAGCGTGCGCCGGACCAGCGCTCGCGGACCTGGGCCCAGAACGCGCCGATCCGTTCGCGACCGACGACGGGGGCGTGGTTGGTGTCGTAGATCGTCGCGCCCTCGGTGAAGTGCGCGGCGATCTCGTCGGCGCTGGCGATTCCGCAGGCGGCGAAGTAAGCGCGGATGAGGTTGAGGTGGCTGTCAGTGCTCATCGGGAGCCTCGCCGCGCGTGGAGCGCAGCTAGAAGAGTTCCTGTAGGCCCTCGCGACGCGTGCGCCACTCCAGCAGCAGCCCGAGCGCGCGTGCGGCGCGCGGGACGGTGGCATAGACCGCGACGCCGTTCTGCTGCGCGGTGTGGGCGAAGGCGTCGACGCTGGCGCCAGCAGCGACGCTGTAGGAACGACCGCGCTCGATGGCGACGAACGGCGTGCCGGTCTCGCGCTGGATCTCGGCGATGACGGTGGCCGAGTGCTCGGCCGAGGTGCGGGCGTGGGCGATCTGGTCCGCGGGGGGTGAGTCGTGGTTGGGGTCGAACTCCTTGGCGTCTGGGCGGGTGGAGCCGGCGTTGGTGAAGACGACATCGGCTGGTTCGGCGCGGGCGACGATCTCGAGCGTCTTGCGCTGCAGCTCAACGCCGGAGACGTTGGTGTCGATCGGGTTGTTGACGCTGGTGCCGGCGACCGGAATGAACTCGCGCAGTTCGTCGATGGTTTCTTGCGGCATTTGCGGCACATCGAGGCCAGCGTTGGCGATGGCGTCCGAGGAGAGCACGGCGTAGCCGCCACCGCCGGAGACGAGCACCACGCCGGTGCCCTTCACGCGGCGAGCCTCGGTGGTGAGTGTGACGACGAGGTCTTGCAGGTCGTCCATCGTCTGGGCGCGCATGGCGCCGGCCTGACGGCAGGCCGCCTCGAAGATGCGAATCGAGCCGGCGAGCGAGCCGGTGTGGGAGTTGGCGGCGCGGGCACCGGCGGCGTGGATGCCGCCCTTGAGGATGATGGTTGGCTTCACGGCGGCGCAGCGCTTGAGCGCTTCGAAGAACTTGCGCCCTTCCTGCACACCTTCCATGTAGCCGACGACGACCTTGGTCTGGGGATCGCTGGCGGCGTAATCGAGCAGGTGGTGGGCTTTCACATCGGCGCCGTTGCCGAAGGAGACGGCCTTGGAGAAACGGACACCGCGCTTCGAGAGTCCGTGGACGATGTCGCCGGCGTTGGCGCCGGACTGGGAGAGCAGGAAGACCTCACCGGATTCAGCCGGGAAGCCGTTCATGAAGGCGACGCGCTCGTCCGGGATGTAGAGGCCCATGCAGTTGGGGCCGATCGCGCGGATGCCGGCGTCGTTCAGTTTCTGGATGAACTCACGCTCGGTCTTCGCCATCTCCTCGTCACCGGTCTCGGAGAAGCCGGCGGTGAAGAAGTGGATCGAGCGAACGCCCTTCTCGATGCACTGGTCGACGAGCGTCGGGACGAATCGCGCGGGGATCATCGAGATCACGTGATCGACGTGGCCTTCGATGTCGAGGATCGAGGGGTAGCAGCGCAGGCCGTCGATCTCGTCGATCTTCGGGTTCACCGGGTAGAGGTCGTGGTTCTCCTGGAACTTCAGTTCGAGCAGGGAGCCGAGGAAGCCGCCCCCCATGCCTTTCCCACCGCCCGACGGCACGCCGACGATGGCGATGCTGCGTGGGTGGAAGATCTGGTCGAGCGGGTGAAGGCTCGCGGAGTCAGTCGATACGGCTTCGGTCACAGTTTCCCCAAGTTCCGGCGGTGCTGCAGAGGTACGGAGCAGCTTACGTAACAACTCGATTGTCGTCCCCGCCGAACGTCTCTCGGACGGTTCATGGTCGGGGCGGCGGCTCGCGAACCAGTGCTGATTCTAACCAGATGTGGCGAAGCGTTCTGCCCACTCGGCGACAATCCGTGCATCGTGCGTGAAACCGAGTTCCGGAAGCTGGTCCGGCGCGAACCAACCGACCTCGAACGCCTCGGGGCCAGCGACCGCGTCGCCGCTGGTTGCGGAGCCGGCGTAGGCGATGAAGACGACGGCGTTGCCGGCCTCGGAGTAGACACCGATCAGTCCGTGGAGCAGGACCTTGATGCCGGTCTCCTCGAATACCTCGCGGACGGCGGCCTCTTCGACGACCTCGCCAGCATCGACGAAGCCAGAGGGGAACGCCCAGCGACCGAGGGCGGGTGCGTGGTTGCGGCGGACGAGCAGCAGCTTGCCTTCGCGAGCGACGAGCACGCCGGCGGCGAGCTTCGGATCGGCAAACCAGGTGAAGTCGCCACGCGGGCAGGTGCGTCGGTCGCCGGGGGCTGGATCCGGGATCGCGGTGCCGCAGCGCGGGCAGAATTTCGCGGGGATCTGTTCCACGATCAGTTGCCTCGCATCAACGGAAGAGGACGATGCGGCGGAACGCCTCGCGGTAGCGGCCTTCGTCGTCTCGCCAGAACGTGCGCATCTGCTCGAGGAAGGCATCGTCTGAGTCGAACTGGGTGGTGTGGGCGACGAGGGCGGCGATCTTGGTCTCGACCACCTCGGTGATGTCGATTTGGAGGTTGGGCTCGTTGGCGCCCCAGAGGCAGAGTTCGCGCACCTTGTGGGCGGGCAGGCCCTCGGCGATGTGCTCGGGGAAGTTGAGTCGATCGCGGGCGGCGGGGTAGACGGCATCGACGGTGGCGAGACCGGTGGCACGGTGATCGCTGTGGTTCACGAAGCTGTCGCGGATGATCACCGGCTCCGGGTCGTGGGTGTAGACGGCGAACGGTTGGAAGGTGCGGATCTCGCGGACGATCGCCTCGAGCAGTTCGCGGGAGGCGGTCAGCTCGCCATCGGTGAAGCCGAGGAAGCCGACGCTGGCGACGCCGAGCAGTTCCGCGGCATCGCGCTGCTCCTGTGCGCGTAGCTCGACGAGCTGGGCTGGGGTGAGCGAGGGGTCATCGGAGCCCTTCGAGCCATCGGTGGCGACGATGTAGCGCACTTCCCAGCCGGCGCGGGCCAGCAGGCAGGCGGTGCCGGCGGCGCCGAAGTCGGCGTCGTCCGGGTGCGCGGCGACGACCAGCGCGCGTTTCAGTTCACCCTCGGCCTCGTCCGGTTCGCCGGGCCGCTCCTGTCCGAACAGGTCTTCGAGTCCAGCAGCCATTTGTGTCCCCTCGGTCGTGTCGCAGTCGGTTGAGGTTATCGCGTGCTCGCTCTGCCCTCGGAAACGGGCAGCGTCCATCGTACCGGTGAACTTATCCAAGACTGTTGATAACTCGTGGATTGCTTGACGAGGTGATGGGTGAACGGTACGTTTGTTCGGAACAGAACATATGTACCGTGCTGGGTAGCCACGCAAGATCGTGGGTCACGCCCGGAACGGGCCATCGGAGGAGCAAGCGTGGCGGATTCGCAGTTCGAAGAGCTTTCGGCCAAGCAGCAAGGCATCTTCCGATTCCTGCAGGAATTCATCGATCAACATGACTACCCGCCGTCGATTCGCGATATTCAGAACGGCTGTGACATCTCGTCCACCTCGGTGGTCGACTACAACCTGAAGCGACTCGAAGAGAAGGGCTTCATCCGGCGCGACCGTGAGGTGTCACGTGGGATTGAGCTGCTCGGTGGCTCCGGTGGGCGTCGCCGCCGCACCGTGGCGGTGCCGGTGCTCGGCAAGATCGCGGCGGGGATCCCGATCCCCACGCCACCGGAGGGCGCGGAAGCTGATCCGTACGCGGAGACGATTGAGCTGACCGAAGAGCAGACCGGCGGCAGGAATGTGTTTGCGCTGCGGGTTGAGGGCAACTCGATGATCGACGCGCTGATCAACGATGGGGACATCGTGGTGCTCGAGCCGGTGCAGAGCTGCGACGACGGCGAGATGGTGGCGGTCTGGCTGAAGAGTGAGAACGAGACGACGCTGAAGAAGTTCTTCCACGAGGGCGAGCGGATCCGGCTGCAGCCGATGAACTCGACGATGGAGCCGATCTACACCAAGCCGGACAATATCGAGGTGCAGGGACGCGTGGTGACGGCGATTCGTTCGCTCTGATCGCCCTCTGATCACCTTCTGATCGCGCTCCAACCCGCCCTGGTCGTGATCCGCATCGTCAGAATGCCAATGCTCGGCAGGCCCGCACAGCGGGTCTGCTCCGTCGTAGGCTGTGCGCCATGACTTCCGAGCCCGAGGCCTGGCCCACTACCGTTTCCGACCCCGGCGGTTCACCGACCACCGGCGAACCACTGCTCGCCGTCGAGGGACTGTCGGCGAGGTACCGCACCGAGCATGAGGCGATCGACGCGGTGCGCAACGTGTCGCTAGAGGTGCGCGCCGGGGAGACGCTGGCGCTGGTGGGTGAGTCCGCGGCCGGGAAGAGCACGATCGGCCATGCGATCCTCGGCCTGTTGCCCGGCAACGCCGAGGTGCAGGCGGACGCCCTGCGCTTCCGTGGCGCATCACTGCTGGAGCTCTCCACCGAGCAGCTGCGGCTGATCCGCGGCGACGAGATCGCGATGATCTTCCAGGACGCACTGAGTTCGCTGACGCCAACACTGCGCGTGCGTGATCAGCTCTCGGAGCTGTTCCTGGCACATCGCGACATCGGGAAGGAGGAGGCGGAGGCGCAGGCACTGGAGATGCTGAGCCGACTGCTGCCGGATGCGGAGCGCGTCTTCGACTCGTATCCGTTCCAGCTCTCGGGCGGGATGGCGCAGCGGGTGATGATCACGTTGGCGATCGCGCTGGAGCCCCGGCTGATCATCGCGGATGAGCCGACCGCGAGCCTGGACCCGAGCGTGCGGATGGAGACGTTGCAGATCCTGGAGCAGCTACGCGACCAGCGTGGCGTGGGGATTCTGCTGATCACGCACGACTTCGGCGTGGTCGCCCGTCTGGCGGACCGGGTGGCGGTGATGTACGCCGGGGCGATCGTCGAGACTGCCGATGTGCGAACGATCTTCAAGGCGCCGCGCCACCCCTACAGCTTCGGCTTGCTGCAGAGCCTGCCCGGCGCTCACCGGGAGGGTCGCCTGCAGCCGTTACGTGGCCAGCCGCCCGACCTGAGCGACCTGCCGCCCCAGTGTCCGTTCCTCCCGAGGTGTCCGAAGGCTGTATCGAAGTGCCGTCTCGAAGACGCGCCCTCGTTGGAGCTGGTCGGCGACGAGCCCGGCCACCTGGCGGCCTGCTACAACCCGATGGTGGTCCCGATCCGCTAGCCCCTTCGGGGCCTGGTTGACGCTTCGCGCCTGGTTGCGGGAGTTGGATGCTCGTTCGGGACGTTTACGCCCGATCGCAGTGTGGAATGCCTGGAAGTGAGTCAGCTATCTCCATCGCAGGCGCGAAGCGTCAGCCGACGCCGGAACGGCGGCGACCGGCCTTGGGGGCGCGGGCGGCGAGGCGGCAGACGACCAGTTCGAGCGCGAGTTCGTCGCTCATGCGACCGGTCTTGACGGAGAAGTCGGCGGCTTCGAGGTCTCGCAGGTTGGCTTCGGCGGCGGCACTACTGGTCAGGCGTGCCTGGCGCATCAGCTTCGTGAGTGGGAAGCCACCTCGGAGGCCGGTCGCGTCGGCGATCTCTTGCTGGGAGGCGTGGCGCTCGAGCAGTTCGGTGGCACGGACGAGGTGGCGGAGCTGGCGAGCGACCATCACCTGCAGGTAGCCGGGCGCCACGCTGCCGTCATCGAGTACGCGGCGAAGCAGCTGGAGCGCCTGGTCGGCTCGGCCTTCGACGATCGCATCGACGATCGCGAAGATGTTTTCGTCGCGGGCGAGCGGGGTGAGCAGGTCGACGTGCGCTGCGGTGATCGCGCCGTCGCCGCGGGCAGCCGAGTAGGCGGCGAGCTTGTCCAGCTCTTGCGCTAGTGATCGCAGGTTCGCGCCCATCAGCTCAACCAGCGCATCGATCGCCCGATCCTCGATCGCGATGCCGCGCTCCTGAGCACGAGCGTGGAGCCAGCGGCCCACTTCCGAGGGGCCGTCGCGCCCCCAGGTCTTCAGCTCGCCGAACTCGACGATGTCAGCATCCGGCACGTTGCGCAGCAGCCGCAGCAGCGGCGAGCGGCCGACGCCCTCGCGGTTGTCGCGGCCGCGCGGTGCGGGCTCGACGAGCACGAGGTGGTTGGAGGGCGGGAGCAGCGGCAGCGCGTCGACGAAGGGACGCCACTCCTCGGTGAGGCCGCGACGGCTACCGAGGGCGGTGAGCAGGCCTTCGGCGATTACGAGGCGGGCGCCGGCGAGGAACGGGACCGCGGTGGCGTGCTGGGTCAGTACCTGCTGGGTGAGTCCGCGGCCCGGGAGGACGCTGGTGTTGGTCGACAGCATGCCGTCGTCATCGAGCGAGGCACGGAGCGCCGCGAGTGCTTCGCTGCTGCGGAAGTCGTCGGCGCCGTAGTAGACGTGGAGCATCGGACCTCCGCTCGATCGCCTGCGCTGGAGCGGTCAGGCGCTCGCTAATCGATATCGAGCTGCCAACCGCCCCAGGTGGCGATGATCGTACCGACGAAGATCGCGACGCCGGGCCAGAGCAGCGTGGGGAGGAAGTCACCGCCGGCAGCCGTTGCATCGTAGAACGCCCAGCCCACGGTGACGAGGAGGGCGGGGATCGGGAGCCAGAGCGGGAAGCGCGGATCGTCGTCGTCGACGAGCGCGCCGCGCAGCACCTCGGTAGTGCCGAGTGCGCCCTCGGTGGATTCGCCGTCGTCGATCGGCTGCTGTTCGTCGCTCATCGGTCGCCTCGGTACGTGATCAGGTTGGGTCGGAGGTCGATCCTACGTGGCACGTTCGGTGTCAGCGACCTCGGGCGTGTTCGCGCCGGGCAGCGGCGTGTCGAGGATGCTGAGGCTGTCGTTGGCGGGCGGTTCGGCGGGATCGCGGCTGGTGTCGTCGCTGGTCACCCACGCGAGATAGGCGAGCAGCGAGAGAGCGGCGAGGCCGGCGCCCGCGGTCACGAATGCCGTATCGAGCCCTCGGCGATCCACGAGCAGGCCGAGCAGGGGCGTGATCACGACTGAGGTGGCACTGGCGATCATCGAGGCGAGCGAGATCACCGTGGCGCGTTCGCGCTCCGTGACGCGACGTGCGAGGAAGCCGGAGGCGTGCGGGAAGATGAGGTGGAAACCGGCGGCGGGGAAGATGAAGAGGGCGTAGGTCCAGGGCATATCCGATGCGCCGGCGAGCAGCGAGAGTGCGCTGGCGAGCGGCATGATGAGGAACAGCCAGCGCAAGCCGAGCCGCTCGCTGATCGGCCCGGCGAGCCAGGAGCCGGCCGCGCCGACCAGCATCTGGGCGGCGATGAAGATGCCGAGTGACCAGATGGGCGCACCGTGCGCCATGAGGACGGGCTGCTGGAGCGTGGCCATGAGGATGATCGTCTCGGTGACGACGACCTGGAAGAGCACGACGGACCACATCGAACGGGTCTTGAAGAGGCGGGTGATGGCAGTGCCGCCAATGGCGCGGATGCTGGAACGACCGCCGCGTGTCGGCGGCTCCGCCATGCGCCACATGATCAGCAGGCTGGGCGCGGTGAGTGCGGCGCTGAGCAGGATCGGGACGCGGAGCGAGGTCCATTCGGCCATCAGCGAGCCGGTCACGGTCATCACCGCGAACCCGGTCATCAGCAGCCCGTTCAACCGTCCGAGGCGCGGTTCGAATTCGTTGCTGCGTTCGAGTGGTTTGAGCGTGTCGAACAGTAGGGCGCTGTCGGCGCCCGAGTAGGAGGCGTCGGCAATGCCGAAGGCGGCGTAGCCGACGAGTACCAGCAGCCCGGTGCCGAGGCCGAAGAAGAGAAAGCCGGCGACGCTGACCGCCCCGGCGACGAGCAGCAGGCGTTTACGGCCGAAGCGGTCGGCGAGGATGCCGGAGGGCACCTCGACGAGGAGGACCGTTGCCGCCCAGACCGCCTCGAAGAGCAGCACCTGGCCGACGGTGATGCCGTGCTCTTCGAGCAGGAAGACGACGAAGACGCCCTCGCCGAGCCAGAACCAGCGTGACCACCACCACCAGCCGAGCATGCGCAGATTGCGCTCCATCGGCTCACGGAGCATCGGGTCGGAAGTTGCAGCGGGTGCGTCAGACATGCGGACGAGCGTAGGGGCTCGCGCGGGGCACTGCTATTGAGGAACGGTCACCGTCTCCCATGGCTGGAACGCTGGCAGCGAGGGAGCGTGACGTTCGAGTAGCGCTGGGACCGAGAAGTTCAGCTCTTCCAGTTCCGCACAGAGGCGCTGTGACGAGCGAAGGGTGGCGATCCCTACTTCGATCGGGATCAGCTCCTCTTCAAGCGCTTCCGCGAACTCGTCGAGGTCGAGCAGCTCGTAGCGCTGGCCATCGAAGACAGTGACGTCGATGTAATGATCGCTGACGCGCCACGCTTCGGGCGATGTATCGACTGTCGCGAGATCGATGTACCAGTCCCACGGGACCGGCTGGACTTGAGGGTGCAGCGAGAAGCAGCCGACTACCCAGCCCGGCTCCGGCAGCAACCAGCGCTGAAACATCGCTACCTCTTCATGGGCAGGTACGGGCGCTGCAATATAGGCTTCTCCGCCGCTGCGGATGCAGCTCGCGAGGCGGTAGGTTTCGCCACCCTTATCGAGGTAGGTCGAGGACGGGAAATCGACAATTGTCTGCCGGATCGGGTGCATCGCGCGCTCCTCGACTAGCTTGGGACGCTCACTACCTACGGGAAGAGGTCGAGCTCCATCTCGCGCACGATCTCGTGGCTGGAGCCTTCGCCCTTCGGGTAGTCGTAGCCGCGGATGACGGCGACGGGAACGCCGTCGCTCTTGCCCATCACCAGCTCGGACATGCCGGCGATCTGGTCTGCGACGCAGATGGTGGTCACTCGGAGCTCGCGACCGTCCATGTCGAGTTCGCCGACGTAGTCGCGGAACGGGAGCATACCGGCGAGGCCGATCGCGACGTTGGTCTGGCCGTGGCGCCAGGGGCGGCCGAAAGTGTCGGTCATGATCACGGCCACCTCGATGCCGGCCTGTTCACGGATGCCGTCGCGGATCCGCTGGCAGGAGGCGTCCGGGTCAACGGGCAGCAGCGAGACGAACTCTTCACCCCCGACATTCGAGGCGTCGACGCCTGCGTTGGCGCATTTGAGGCCGTGGCGGGTTTCGGTGATCAGGACGCCACCGACCTGGCGGATGATCCTCGTGGATTCGCGCAGCACCGCCTCGACGACGTGCGGGTCTTTGTCGAAGCGGCTGGCGAAGTCGAGGGCGAACGGGCTCGGTTCGAATTCGTCGAGGCGGTAGATGCGGCCTTCCGTGCGGGAGACGATGCGTTGGGTGACGGAGAGCACGTCGCCATCGGCCAGTTCGAGGTCCTGCGCGGCAGCGGCTTCGATGATCTGAGCGGCGATGTCGTCGCCCTCTTTGACGATCGGGATGCCGGTGAGGGGGATGACGCGGAGTTCGTTGACGCTCACTCGGGTGCTCCTGGGTTGATGCCGGTGATCTTGATGCCGGAGTGGGTCTTGTAGCGACCGTTGATGCCGATCAGGAGGATCGTGATGTCCTCGACGAAGCGAGAGTAGCGGAGCGGGCCGGCATCGATCGCCTGGACGCCGGCGATCTCGTTCGCGAGCGCAGTGACGAGCTGCTTCGCTTCGGCGTCGCGACCGGTGATCAACACATCCGCGTCGAGCGAGACGTCGGGCTCAAGTAGCTCCTCGGCAGAGAGGTTGTGGAACGCGCCGATCACTCGAGAGTCGGGAAGCAGTTGCGCCGCCTCCTCGGTGGCGGAGCCGGCCTCTACCTCGACGGGGCGGGGGCCGCGCTCGAAGTACACGGGGACGACGGCGTCGACGACGATCTTGCCGGCGAGTGCGTCACGCAGGCCCTCGAGGGTGGGCTGGTGCGCGGCGTAGGGCACGACGACGACGACGAGGTCCGCGTCCGCGACGGCGGTGGCGTTGTCGGTGCCCTCGATCGTGGTGGCGCCTGGGGCGGTGGTCTTGAGCGACTGCGCGAGTTCGGCTGCAACCTCGGTGCCGCGTTCCGCGCCGCGGCTGCCGATGGTGACGTGGTGGCCGGCCATGGCGAAGCGGGTGGCGAGGCCGCGCCCCTCCGGGCCGGTGCCGCCGACGAGTGCGATGCGATGAGACATGGTGAGGTCCGTTCGATGTGAGCGGGTATGGTCAGTGAGTCCGGCCCGGTGAAGACCGGGCGCAACGGAACATACAATGATCCTGCCTCGACCGCCCGGCCGAGGCGAGCGACACGCGCGGAATCGGATGCGGCGGCACCTGTGAGCACTGACACGGCGGTCGACGGAGCCTCCGCGCGCGGGATCTCGGCGATTGAGCTGCGCGAACTGGCACACGACTACTCGACAGACTCCGGGGTGGTACGCGCGCTCGACACGGTGGACCTCGATGTCGCGCCGGGCGAATTCGTTTCGATTGTTGGGCCGTCTGGCTGCGGCAAGACGACGATGCTGCGGGCCGTCGCAGGGCTGTTGGAGCCCTCGATGGGGTCGCTGTCGGTGCTCGGCGGCACGCC
>JABIST010000230.1 GCA_018700215.1 Dehalococcoidia bacterium
ACCGAGGATGAGCGCGACCGCATCCGCTACCGCAACGCCGCAGAGATGTTCGGCGAAGTAGAGCGCACCTTCGCAGCCGAGTAGCAACGAGCGAGTGATAACAAGACCGTGAGCGACGAGCACGACCAGACCACCCCCGAGGACCGTCCCGACGAAGAGGACGATCTCTTCGACGACGACCTCGCTGGTGACGAGTCAATCGACGAGATCGACGAGATCGACGAGGCGCCGCAAGCTTCGTCTGACGCGGCCTCCACCGAAGTAGCTGGCGAGCCAGCGGAGGAAGCCGCAACGCCGGCCAGCATCGAGTCCGAACCGGCCAACCTGCTGGACGTCGAGCGACCACCGACTCCACCCACACAGTGGCCCGAGCCACCGCCCAGCACCGAACCGCCTCGCGAACCTCGCTGGTTCGACGGGGTGCGAATTACCGCCCCGTTGGTCATCCTCGCGCTGCTGATGGGCGCAACATTCCTGATGTTCGTCGGCATCGAGCCCACGCCACGTTGGCTGCTGCTCTTCGCATCGGTGATGGCGATCCTCGGCACCGAAGGCATGCTGCGCGATGCCTGGCCGCGTCCCTTCCACCGCGTCCGAGACCGCGCCGATACCACGCCGTACCTCTTCCTCCCTGCGCTAGTCGCGGTCTCGATTCCGCTGCTGATCGAACACAATGCTCGCGGCTACCTCGTGATCCCCGCCGCACTACTCGGCGCGCTGCTGTTCACCGCCGTGCTTGCCGCGCAGGTCGCCTCGGTTCGAATCAACGCACCGGTATATCCGCTGGCACGTCTGGTCGCCACGGGCGCCGCCTACTTCGCCGCGTTCACATTGCTCTCACTGAGTTATGTCCTCGACATCGATCTCATCCCGGCACTGATCACCGCGGCAATCGTCGGGACCATGCTCGGCATCGAGATCTTCCGCGAAGGACAAGTCGACCCGGTCGAGACACTGATTTTCGCTGGTGTCACCGGTCTCGTCGTTGCCGAGGCGCGTTGGGCCCTCTACTTCATCCCGGTCGGCGGATACCTCGCTGGCCTCACACTGCTACTCGCGTTCTTCCTCGTCAGCGGCCTACTCCACTCCCACCTCACACGGCACCTCAATCGGATGGTCGCGGCTGAGTACGTGGTGATTGCCACCGCCGGCGTCGTGCTCGTCGCCCTCGCGAGTCAGGCAGGCCTGGCCTAGCCCGAGACCGCGGGTAGCGCCGTCAGCGATCCGTGGGTTGTGTTCTCTGCATGAACAAGGGGTTTGTCGCACTGATAGCTGTGATCGCGCTCGTTGCAATGGCATGCGGCGCCAATTCACCGCAGCCCAACGACGAGGCTGCTACCTCTCCGACGACAGTTCCGGCCTCAGAGACAGCAACGGCGCTAGCGTCCGACGCAACTGACCAGGCGCACAACTCGCTCAGTACAGGAATCGACTACCAATACCTCTGCGCCATCGGCGAGTAACTCAGCTACCCGCGTGGACACGCGATCGAGGAGTGCCACGGCGTCCGAGCTGGGACGCGCCGCAGCCCCTGACAGCCAGCCAACCCCCATCGCGAGTGTGTACCCGCCTGAAATCGATGCTCGAGGCGTGCCAGGTGCCGCTTGAAGATCGGGCCGTGACCGTCCCAGACGCATGGTGTGTCGCAGCTGCAGGTCACCGGCTCGGACGTGTGCGCCCGATGGACTGCGTGTGCCAGCTCGTGCAGCAGCGTGTTTCGCATCGTGCGCTCGTCATCGTCGACGCGAACGACGATCCGGAAGGGCAGCTTTCGGTAGTTGATGTAGCCGCGGGTAGAACGCGCAGGCGGGCTGACGGCCAACCGTGGCAGCATCGCCGTTGGCATCTCCTCGCTCGCCCAGACCTCGGTGAGCAGCGCAGCCAACCAGGCAGGTGGCGCGGCGCGCTGGCGTGATTTCTGAGCAGGGCGACGGCGGCGACTCAGGCGAATCAGAGGCAACGTTGCTCCCTCGCCGCGCACCCGCTAGTGCGTCGCTCTGCTAGCATCGAAATTCGCTCGGGGAGTGGCGCAGTCTGGTAGCGCACCTGTCTGGGGGACAGGTGGTCGTCGGTTCAAATCCGGCCTCCCCGACCAAATTCTCCCCACCCACCAACCGTCCGCAGCCCGCTCCAGCTTCAGTCCTCGAGGTGCGCCAACGTGCGCTCGAAGGCGAACACGTCCTGACTCATGATCACCAGGTCCAGCGTGGTGCCGTCTTCGTCCATCACGTGGTCGTGCAGCAGTGCTTCCGAGGTGAACCCAAGGCGCTTGAACGTGTGGATTGCACCCTGCTGATCGATCGTCATCTGCGCCACCATCTTGCGCACGCCCAGGTCTTCCGCGATCCGGAACGCTTCCGCGGTCAGCGCACGCCCCAGGCCGTGACCACGCCCCAGCTCGCCGACCAGCACTCGTAATTCCGCGACGTGGCGATTCCAGGACAGCGGGCTGCGTGAGACCGACGAGTAGCCGAGCACGTTCCCATCAGCGGCTACGGCGAGAATCACGCCCTCCAGCCCCTGCTCCAGATCCTCAATCCAGGCGCTGACCTCTTCAGCTTGAGTGATGTCGCGGTGGAGGAAGACTAGATCATGCGGCGGGAGCGTCTGGGCGAACGCAAGCAGAATCGCGGCATCGTCCTCGGTCATGAACCGTAGGGTGACCGGCTGCCCGCCGATCTCGATCGTCTCTAGCGTGGCGTGGGGAATGTGCTGGGTCATCGGACCGCCCATCGGCTGGACGCTGCGGTGTGCAGCGCCTGCTCGGATGTTGCAGTCACCCTCGGGAGTGCGTCAAACCACGGCAGCGACAAACGTTGGACTACGCAGCAGCATCGTTTCTGTTCAGGGCGGTCGAGTCTGTCATCTCCTCGTAAGGGAGCTCCATCGCGTCAACCACAGTGGTCAGCACGGACCGCCAGGCCGCCTCCACGTCTGGAGTCCAGCCGCGCCCACCGTAGTAAGCCAGCGTCTCCAGCAGCACCTCTCCAAAGAGCGCGAAGTATTCCACCTCAACGGCCCGGCCCTGATGCGTCTGACGCAACGAACCCAGCTGCTTCTCAAACTCCTGAGGTGAAGTCGCCGCTTGCATGATCGATCTCAGCGCAGAGGCAAACTTGCGCTCCAACCATGCGTGATTCGAATTCACGAAATACGACTGGAGCTGCGGGTGGCGCCCAAACAGGCGCCCGAAGAAGTGTGCCGACAACTCGTTCCGATGAGCAGCGAGCAACTGCAACGAGCGCTGTACTACATCGGCATCGTTGGAAAGCTGCACTCGGCACTCCCTGCGGCGAACGGTGAACGCCACGTCAGCGTCGTGACAGCGTGCCCCGACAAGAACATCGTCGGCATCGCGACCCGGTTCCGTATCGGCCGGGACACCACCCGACAAGCCGAACCAGTCAAGCCCGCAACGGAGACAACACTCGATTGACCCGCTGAAACATCAACAACCATTGGGGTTATTCGATGACCGAGGAACCACATCTCGATCGGAATCGATGCCTATGGTCGTTCAATTATCTGCCTTCAGTGACGTGGCTGTGATCGATATGTGATTCACAATTACTGCTCAAAGTCACAGAGTCTGTCGAGACTCTCAGTGTCGGGAGGGAGCCTACTATGTGGGGAGTCTGCGACCGTTGCCAGGGACGCATCGTTACCGAGGCAACAATGATCCAGGTCCAGGACGGCGAACTCGTTCGCCTCAGCGACGGCATGCCTCGCTTGAAGGCCACCGGGAACGCCCAGCTTCACACACTCTGCCGCCCTTGTGGCGCCGAGGTGAGTGCCACCCTCAAACAGCTCATGGGGATACACGTCGTCCAGGCAAGCTAGCGCTCAGCCAACAGCTACTCACTTTGACCAGGATTTGACCGCGAACCATTCGATTTCACTAACTCTTCGTAAGCCCTATCACTATCGCTCGTCGCTGCACTGCGTACCCTCAGTTTCGAGGACGGCGATCCCACACTCCGATGCCGAGCGACGCCACGTGCAACAGCGCGCAGCGCATCGCGTCGCCGCGGAGACCAGGATCGATGTATGAGAGGAACCAACGTGTCAGTCATGGAAGATGTGGACATCGCAATCGTCGGCGGCGGCCCCACCGGCCTCGCTGCCGGCATCTACGCTGCGCGCGCCAAGCGCCGCACGGTGCTCTGGGAACGTGGGGTATTGGGCGGGCAGATCGCGCTCACCGGGGTGGTGGAGAACTATCCCGGCTTCCCCGAAGGAGTGCAGGGACCACTTCTCGCATTGGACATGCACCGACAAGCTGACCAGTTCGGTATGGAAACCAGGTACGACGGCATCAGCAGCATTACTCGCGAGCCAGAGGGAACACAGTTCATTCTGGAAACGGATAGTGGCGATGCCTATCGCGCCAAGAGCGTGATCGTTTCGGCCGGCGGTACTCCAGTGAAGTTGAACGTACCCGGCGAGGAAGCCTTCACCGGGAAAGGCGTCTCGTACTGCGCCACCTGCGACGGGGCATTCTTCAAGGACGAAGTAGTTGCGGTCGTCGGTGGCGGCGATGCAGCGATAGAGGAAGCCCTCTTCCTCACGCGCTACGCATCGCAGATCCACGTGATCCATCGACGCGACTCACTCCGCGCCTCCCGGGTGCTCCAAGACCGAGCCTTCGCGAGCGACCAGATCGAGTTCATCTGGGACTCCACAGTGGAAGACATCTCCGGGGACGAAGATGTTGATCGTGTCACACTCCGAAACGTCCTCACTGAAGAACGAAGCGAACTGGCCGTCGGTGGGGTGTTCATCTTCATCGGGCACCATCCGAACTCAGAGCTACTTGGTGCCCTGACCAAGCTGGACGAAGGTGGCCATGCCTACGTCAATCTCTGGATGGAGACGGAGCAGGCCGGGCTCTACGTTGCGGGTGATGTTCGAGTCGACGCCGCACGCCAGCTCGCGTCGGCAGTTGGTGACGGCGTAACCGCGGCGATCCGCTCAGAGCAGTACCTGCAGGAGCACTACAGCTAGTCCGATCACACTCCTGTGATGTTTCTAACAGAATTATTATGGTTGTTCAGTTGGGCCGCTCCCACTGCTAGACTCACTACGTTCTGATCAATGCTTCGTAGCTGGTCAGATCGCCGGGGGACATCGGCGGGCGCTGCGGATAGCAGTGTCTGGTAGCCGATCGGCATGGTAGCGATGGCTGGTTTAGCCGAGCAGGGCGAGCGAGATTACCTTGCGGCACGACGCCGTGCTCAGGAGGTCGCCGCGCGGCTCTCAGGGTTAGACGAGCAAACAAGCCCCAGCGACGCACCCAGCGACCGGCAATCGATTCTGGCCGAGGCCAGCGACCCCGCAGCGGCCGCCCGCCAACTCCTTGACCTCGAGCCTGATCGCCTGGACTTGCACGAGGTCGTCACCGAGTGGCTCACCGCACACGAAGCGGCCGCGCGTATCTGGGCCACGCTCCCGCCCGCCACCCAGATGCGTCTCTCTCAGCCATCGGACAAGTAGCGGCCAGCGCCGCCGCTGCTAGCCTGCCCCTCCGACATGAGGAGCACCGATGACCACCGCACACTTCACCGCTTTCATCGACCACGCCTACTGGGGCCTCGACAAGTTGTTCGACGCCCTGGAGCCACTGACGGACGACGAACTGGATCGCGAGGTGATGGCCGGCGCGATGCCCG
>JABIST010000194.1 GCA_018700215.1 Dehalococcoidia bacterium
GGGGCAGGAGCCGCCGGCCGCGCTCGATGCGTTGGAGCGACACCTGCTGGAGCATGCGCCGTGGGGGGCACAGGTGACGGTGGAGCGCGGGCCCGGTTTGGCGGGGCCGTTCGAGCTGGAGGCTGTGGGTCCGGCGTACGACGCGTTTCGGACGGCGTACCGGGAGGCATGGGGACGTGATTCGGTGGAGATTGGGATTGGCGGGGCGATTCCGTTCGTCGCGGCGCTGAGCGAGCTGTATCCGGAGGCGACGATTCTGTTGACGGGGGTGGGGGAGCCGACGAGCCGGATCCACGGGCCGGATGAGAGCCAGGACCTGGAAGAGCTGCGTCGGAACTGTCTGGCGGAGGCGATCGTGCTGCGGCTGCTGGCGGAGTAGCGGCCGGGACTCAGAGCGCGTCGCTGTCCTCGGAATCGAGCAGGCGACGGCCGGTGCGGACGCGCTCGACGAGGCGGACGGTCGATTGGACGGCGAGCCAGTAGAGCGCGAGGCGCGGGCGGCGGGCGAGGCCCAGTAGCGTGATTGAGAAGAGACGGCCATCGCGGCCGCCGAGCGGGAGCAGGGCGCGCTGCCAGCCGGCCTCGGATTCAGTGCGCTGGGTATCGGCGGCGCGCACGCCCTCGGCAGAGAGGCGCTCTTTGACGACGCTGGCTCCGACGATGCCGTTGGCGGCGGTGAGCGCGGCGAGCCAATCGGTGGTGCGACCGCCGCCGCCATGGGCGATGCCGGCGAGGATGGCTACATCGGCGGTGCGGTCGAGCGCGAGGTCGAAGAGTGCGCCGCTGGGGCCGGCGGTGCCCTGGGCGCGGGCGACCTCGCCATCCACGCCATCGAGGACGGAGCCGGTGTGGACGAGCAGCGCGCCGAGTCTGGGGAGGCGGAGGGCGAAGGCCGTAGCGCCGAGCATGGCGGCGGCAAAGGCGATGCCGGACCAGTGGTCGGCGGTGATCGGCTGATCGGCGACGCGGGCGGAGATGAAGCGGGAGAGTGGGCGGTTGAGGTAGCGCGAGATGGGGCCATCGAGGCCGGCGGTGCCTTTGTCGCCCTCGATTGGTGTGGAGTCTGAGGCGGTCATTTGCCGGCGAGCGCAGCCTGTTCGGGGCTGGCGGCGATCGGCTGGCGCTGCTCGTGATCGAGCGCGCGGCTGGCGAAGGCGAGGTCCTCGGGGGTGTCGATGTCGCACCAGAAGGAGCCGTCGGACGGGACGGCGTGCATCAGGCCGTCGTCGGCGAGGCGTTGGACGGCGGCGCTGAGTTCGTCGTGACCGGCGGCGGAGGCGGTGCGGAGGGAATCGAAGATGCGACGGTCGAAGAGGAAGGCACCGGTGTCGACGGCGTCGAAGGGTTGGAGCTGTTTGCCGATGGCGACGATGCGGCTGGCGGTGAGGCGGACCTTCGTCGCGTCGTCGAGGTCGTGGACGCTGTCGGGGTTTGAGTCGACGACGAGGAGGCCGGCGGCGTCCTCGGTGGAGTCGACGAGGAGGCGGAGGAAGGAGGGGGGCGTGAGGTGATCGGCCATGACGACGATGCAGCGGGAGGGGACGTGGGGCGCGGCGGCGAGGAGCGAGGAGCCGTTGCCGGTCATCCAGCGGGGGTTGGTGACGACGGTGACATCGAGATCTAGCGACGTGGCGGCAGAGCGAGCCTGAGCCTCGACGAGCTCGGCTCGATAGCCGGCGACGACGACTGCGCGTTCGATGCCAGCAGCCTGGACGGAGTGGAGTGCACGATTGAGCAGCGGGACACCGCGGAGGTTGGTGAGCGGCTTGGGGATGCGGGACTGGGCTGCGCCGAGCCTGGTACCGGCACCGGCGGCGAGCACGACGGCGACGGGTGGTGAGTTGTACTCGCGCACGCGGGGTCTCCAGTCGCGATCGATACCAGCGCAGAGAGCCGTGACCCGATTGGGATCACTCGACCGCTAGCTCGTGAGGTTGTGCGCCCTCGTCGGATAGCGGAACAGGCGGGTCGGTATCGTTCGTGTAGGAAGCATATCAGCCGCATGAGGCCCCGCGCGGACGCCGGTACTCGGCTCGCACTGCGCGCCGTTACTCGACCTTTGTGCCGCGCCGTTACTCCACTCGCGCTCCGCGCAGGCACCGTTAATCCACTGATGCTCCTCGCAGTCGCAAGGAGTTCGTCATGACGGAGACGGAGGAGGAGGCCATTGCGGCGGCGGCGACGATTGGGTTGAGGAAGCCGCGGGTGCCGAAGATGGGCTCGAGGGCGGCCGGAACATCGGTGGTGAGCAGCTCGTTGAAGATGAGGTAGCCGAGGCCGGCGGCGACCGGGATGAGGGCGATGTTGTAGATGAAGGCCCAGCCAAGGTTTTGCCACATGGTGCGCATGGTGGCGCGGCTGATGGTGATGGCGGTGGCGATGCGGCCGACGTCCGGGCGGACGAGGGTGACGGGGGCGGCCTCCATGGCAACGTCCGTGCCGGTGCCGACGGCGATGCCGACATCAGCGGCGGCGAGGGCGGGGGCGTCGTTGATGCCATCGCCGACCATGGCGACGACGCGGCCTTCCTGCTGGAAGTCGGTGACGACTTTGGCCTTGTCCTCCGGGCGGACTTCGGCGACGACTTCGGAGATGCCAATGCTGTGGGCGACGACGTCGGCGGTCTGCTGCTGGTCGCCGGTGAGCATGATGACGCGGATGCCGAGCGAGCGGAGGCGCGCGACGCCTTCAGCGGCGCCTTCACGGACCTGGTCGGCGACGGCGATGACGGCGGTGGCCTGGCCATCGACGGCGACGCGGATGGGGGTTTCGCCGCGGAGACCGGCGGCTTCGGCGAGGCCGTTGAGGGTTTCGCGCCCCTCGGAGGGGACGCCACGGGAGCGGAGGAGTTCGTCGTTGCCGACGAGCAGCTCGTGAGTGGCGACGCGGGCGACGACGCCTTCGCCGGCGATGGCCTCGAAGGTGAGCGCCCAGTCGAGGTCGAGTGCGCGGGCTTCGGCTTCGCGGACGAGGGCGGCGGCGTAGGGGTGCTCGGAGCCGCGCTCGGAAGAGGCGACGAGGCGGATCAGTTCGTCGGCATCGAGCGGGGCGCCATCGAGCAGCCAGACGGAGGTGACCTCGGGGCGACCTTCGGTGATGGTGCCGGTCTTATCGAGGATGACGGTGTCGATCTTGCGGGCGAGCTGGAGGGCCTCGGCGTCGCGGATGAGGATGCCGTGCTGGGCGGCGCGACCGGTGCCAACCATGATGGCGGTGGGCGTGGCGAGGCCGAGCGCGCAGGGGCAGGCGACGATGAGGACGGCGACGGCGTTGAGCAAGGCGAAGGTGAGCGAGGGCTCCGGGCCGAAGAAGTACCAGGCGAGCGCGGTGAGCGTGGCGATGCCGAAGACGATGGGGACGAAGACGGCGGCGATCTGATCCGCTAAGCCCTGGATGGGGGCCTTGGAGCCCTGAGCCTCCTCGACGAGGTGAATGATGCGGGCGAGGGCGGAGTCCGAGCCGACGGCGGTGGCACGGATCTGGAGCGCGCCCATGGCGTTCATGGTTGCGCCGAAGACGTCGTCGCCGGGGTGCTTTTCGACGGGGACGGACTCGCCGGTGAGCATCGACTCATCGACGGCGGA
>JABIST010000389.1 GCA_018700215.1 Dehalococcoidia bacterium
ACCACCACCCGAGGCCCGCGCCTGGCCACGCTGGCTCGGCGCTCCACTCGACCATCTCCGCTTCGATTGGCGTCGCCCACTCCCCGAGGCCCGCGACGCTCTCCAGCGCCTCGCCGCACACCGCACGCTCATCATCCTCACCGGTCGCCGCTCCTCGCCCCTCCCCTGGATGCGACGACACGGCATGGCCGACTACTTCGACCGCATCCTCATCAACGAAGGTCCGCGCAAGAGCCCCCACTACAAGCTCGAGCAGGTCCTCCAACTCGGCGCCACCGAGCACGTCGACGACGACGGTCGGACCGCCCAGCTCCTCGCCCAGCACAGCACCGTCCGCGTCTTCCTCCGCGATTGGCCTCGCAACCGCGACCTCCCCTTCGACCCCCGCGTCGAGCGCATCGCGCACCTCGCCGCGCTCGCCGACCTGATCGAGGCCGGCGACCAGACCTAGCCCGTCGCTGGATCGGCATTCACGCGCACGTTAAGGTGCGACAGTGACCACCACACCCACCCAACAACGCCCACCACCCGACGACGCCCCGGACGGCGAAACCACAGAGCAGCGACTCGCTCCCACCGGCACCTTCGCCGCGCTCCGCTATCGCAACCTTCGCCTCATCTGGATCGGACAGACCGGCCATGCCGCCGCCCTCTGGATGGAGCAGATCGCCCGCCCCTGGCTCGTCCTCGAACTCACCAACAACAACGCCGCACACCTCGGCGGCGTCGTCGCCATCCGCGTCGTCCCCCAGCTCCTCTTCGGCGTCTGGGCCGGCGTCATCGCAGACCGCTTCGACCGCAAGACGCTGCTCCAGACCACCAAGCTCGCCACCTTCATCCTCAACGTCATCTTCGCCATCGTGCTGCTCAGCGGCCTCATGGAGATCTGGATCGTCTACACCGCCGCCTTCATCCGAGGACTCTTCATGTCCTTCGATCAGCCCGCCCGCCAGTCGCTGATCGCTGACTCAGTCCCGCCAGCACTCGTCTCCAATGCCGTCGCACTCATGTCGTCAACTCAGAGCACCATGCGCATCGTCGGCGTCGGCCTCAGCGGCCTCCTCATCCAGTACATCGGCCTGGAAGGCACATTCGTCACCATCGCCCTCGTCTACTTCGTCTCCGTCGTCGCCACCCAGATGCTCGATGTCCCGCCCCGAAAGCGTGACGCGAACGCCAACCGATCGATGACAACCGATCTCCGCGAGGGCTTCCAATACGCCTGGGCTCAGCCCGCCATCAGAGGCGTGCTCGTCCTCTCCATCGTCTTCTATGGCACCGCCATCATGTGGATGCAGGTCTTCGCCCCGCTCTTCGCAAAGACCGTCATGGACATCGGTGCCGTCGGCATGAGTGGACTCGTCATGGCCGGCGGTGCCGGCTCGTTGATCGGCTCGCTCCAACTCGCCAGGAGCACCCCGCAGCACCCCGGCTGGCGCATCGCCATGAGCGTCACCGTCATGGGCGCCCTCCTCATGCTCTTCGCCCTCAGTCCATCGCTGCCCGGACCGCTCGGACTCGCCGCCCCCTTCCTCGCCCTCTTCGCCGTCGGCCTCTTCCACGGCGGCTACATCCCCCTCACCCACACCATCCTGCTCACCGCCACACCCGAGCACCTCCGAGGCCGCGTCATCAGCCTCGTCTCTCTGGACCGCGCCGTCTCCACCGTCGGTGCTGCCACCGCCGGGTTCCTTGCCGCCTGGGCCGGAGCCCAAAGCGCCCAGTTCCTCTACGGCGCAATCACCCTCATCGCCGGCTTCATCGTCTTCTCCCTCGCCCGCGGCCTCCGCTCCTACCGCATCCAGTAACTGACCACAGCCACCACACCCATGCGACAATCCCTGGATGGTGAACCTCGATGACTAACGACGACCCCAACGAACTCCCCGCGCTCCCCCCGGAATTCTTCCAGCGCCAGGACCCACAGCCGGACGAACTCTTCTACCAGGAGCCGCGCTACGTCACCCACATCGACGACGCCACCATCGAGGCGCTCACAGCGCTCTACCGCGAAATCATCCCGCCCGGCAGCCGCGTCCTAGACCTCATGTCCTCCTGGATCTCCCACCTGCCCACCGACGTCAGCTACGAGCACGTCTCAGGGCTCGGCATGAACGAGCAGGAACTCGCCAGCAACCCACAACTCGCTGACTACGTCGTCCATAACCTCAACGACCGCCCTGAAATGCCCCTCCCAGACGACAGCTTCGACTTCGTCATCAACGCCGTCTCCGTCCAGTACCTCACCAGACCAACCGAAGTCTTCGCATCCGTCCAACGAGTGCTCAAGCCCGGCGGCCTCTCAATCGTCGCCTTCTCCCACCGCCTCTTCCCCACCAAAGCCGTCTCCGTCTGGCAGCAGCTCAACCGTGACGACCGCGCCCGCCTCGTCGCCTCCTACCACGTCCTCGCCGGGGGCTTCGACGAACCGATGTTCGTCGACCGCTCGCCCCAGGACGCAGACCCACTCTGGGCAGTGATCGCGAAAAAAGCCGAATCAGTACCCCCCGGCTAGCGCCGGGCCGCCTAACCCAATCGCGGAGCCAGACGCCGAAGCAGCGTCAGGCACGATCCTTCAATCCCCGCCACATATGGCGGAATCGAAATCTGCTGCGGTGACAGCTCCAGCCGCTCACCATTGATCATCAACAGCGACCCGCCCACCGCCTCCAGAATCGCCACACCACCCGCCACGTCCCACACCGAACGCGGCCCCGTACTGAAGTACACGTCCGCCTGAGACAGCGCCGCGTGCACCAGCTTCACCGCCGCTGACCCGCACGGATACGTCTCATACGGGATCTGGTACTGCAACTCCCGCCACTCGTAGTCGTGTCGAGACACCACAACCTTCCGAACCTCGTCACGCGCTTCCAGCGACGCCAGCACCTCGCCGTCCTGCCGTGCCTCCCGCCGGTCCCCGTCCACTAGACCAGAGAGCACCGCGCCCCGTTCGGGGTAGTGGACCGGCAACCCCACCGAGCCCAGCACAAGCTGATCGCCCACAAACAGGCCAACCGAGACACCGTACTCAGGCAGCCCACGGAGAAACTCGCGCGTGCCATCCAGCGGATCAACAACCCACGTCGGCTCCCCGTGGATCAGCGGAGCCTCCTGCTTCGACTCCTCCGAGATCCAGTGAGCCCCCTCAATCAGCGGCATCAATCGCTCGTGCAGCACATCATCCGCCGCATGGTCGGCCTCCGTCACCGGCCCCTCGCCCGGCTTGTGACCCACCTGCATCGTCGCCTGACCAATCACCTCCCGGATCGCCTCATTCGCAGCGCCAACCGCCGCCTCCAGGCCGTCGCGAACAGCGTCCAGATCCAGGGATGTCGATTGGTCAGTCACACGCTGATCACAGGCTCATCCAGACAGAGCAGTCCGTCACCATCGCCACCTCGCTCGGAACGCCCATGCCAGCTCCTCAATACTCAGCAATCGCGGCCAACCGCATGCTATCGAGTCAGGGCAGGTCGAACGAACTAGGTACGCCGCTCCCACTGACCCGCCAGCCACGCGGAGTTGAACTCAAACGCGTTGAACGCATAGCCAACCACGTTCGGACCAAGTGAAGCCACGTCGTACGGCGTCACCAGCGGCAGCATCGCCGGCACCTCGCCAAGCAACACCCGCTGCGCCTCCCGCATCAATTCCGCACGCCGGTCTGGGCGCAGCTCGGACAGCGCCGCCTTCAGTGCGGCATCAAACACCGGATTCGAATAACCCCACGGCGAAAACTCACCATCCAGCCCACCGCTCGAATGCAGGCGAAGTCCAATGTCTGGCGTACTCAGGCCACCCGCCTGGAACACAGTCGCCTCAAAGTCTCCCGCCGCGAATGAACGCTCCCACGCATCCACCGGCTCGGCACGAAGCTCCACCGCGAATCCCGCCATCGCAAGCTGTCGCTGCACCAACTCCGCCACATCCCGCAGCGCCGGGTCGTCCGCCACCTGCAGGCGGAACGAAACCTGCTCCAGTCCGGTCGCCGCCATCAGCGCCGTGCTCTCCGCCGGGTCGAATCGCTGGAACGGGTGCGTGGACAACTCATCCGCCGTCAGGCTGTCGGCCGCATGTGCCGCTCCCACCGGGCTCGCAACCGTCCCGCCCGCCGCCTCCGCAATCGCATCACGATCCAGCGCGTGCGACACCGCTCGGCGAACCCGCTCATCCTGGAACGCCTCCACATACCCAGTCGGCGCCCCACCCTTCGAGGGCAGCAGCGACAACCCCAGGCCGATCAGCGAACGTGCCGGCCGGCGCTGCTGCGTCGCGTCAGTCCGCTCCGATGCAAACTCCACGCTCGTCACATCTGGGTGCTCCCGAGCGTCAATCCGCAACGCTTGGAACGCGCCATCAATCTCTCGCTCGTCGGCGAACTGCAGCATGTTAATTTGCTGCAGCTGCGGATAGCCCTGATGGTGATGCCGCTCATTCGCCAGCAACACATGTCCCGTCCGATCCTGACCGGACGGGATAAACAGACCACTACCAATCGGGTCACGGAACCCCGGGTAACCAACCTCGGAACGCACCGATGCCTCCGGAGCTGCAAGCAACTCAAACAAGAACGCGAATGGCCCCCGCAGCCGCAACACCACGTTCCCCGCGTCCGGTGCCTCTACCGACTCGATGATGTCGCGAAACAGCGGCACCCCCGCAGCCGCCTGCTCCTCGAAACTCCGACGAACCGCCAGCGCGGACACCGGCTGCGCCAACGAATCCTGGTCCGGGTGGAAAAACACCCCCGCCTGCAACTGGAAGCGCACCTCCAGCGGACTAACCACCTCAATCGCCGCAGCCAAATCCCCATGAATCGTTGCGGTCCGCGGATCCACCGCAACCAGCCGCGAGTACACCAGTAGCTGCTCAATCACGCTCAGCGGTTGCGATGCCGTCGGCACCGTCTTCAGCGTCCCCAGCCGCAACCGACCCGCTGGCGCGTGCAACTCGCGGACCGCGCGCTGTTCCAGTGGAACCAGCCCCAGACCCAGATCTTCCTCCTCCACCGAAGGAACATCGTCCCCACAAGCACCAATCGAGGTCGCACCAACCACCACCCCAAAGGCAGCAGCAAGCCTCAGCGCTTCTCGACGCGAATAGCTACGAACCACACGGCCTCCGGAATACGGACCCCGCCACGGGGCCGCCATCGTACGGCGTCACACCCCGGACCCACCACCCCAACGATCCCAAGCCCAACCACAGATAGGATCGCCTCATGCAATACCTCGCAGACGAACCGGATGACACCCGACCAAGCAACCCCTGGCCGCGCCTGATCGCACTCGCAGCCTTCTTGCTGCTCGTCTTCGTCGGCTTCGGTGCCTGCCTCGCCATCTTCGTCAGCACCGGATCAGAACCCGAACTCCGTCTCCCAATCGACCAGGTGGCCCCCGAGGTCCCACGCTTCGAACCAGTCACCCGCTGGGGTGCGGATGCCCAGGGCTTCACATACGGCGCCTGGATCGTCCGAACTTCCGGCGGCTCCACCCGTGCCTTCTTCTCTCGCAACGTCGGCTCCACCTGCACCATCGACTGGCTACCCACCCAGCAAGCCGCCGGCGTCACCGGCATCTTCCGCGATCGCTGCGATGGTTCCACCTTCGCCATCGACGGCACCCCGCTCGAAGGCCCAGCCCCCCGCCACCTCGATCAGTTCGAGGTGCTAATCGAATCTGGCGAGGTAATCGTGGACGTCCGGTCGATCTACGTCGGCGCGTGCCGAGACGGAGCAACCAACGACGTCATCTGCATGAGCAATGGCCCAACCACTCGGACCGTCCCACTGACCGGCTCAATCCCCGCCGAATTCGGGCGGCGCTAAGCCCGCGCTACCAGATCCCCAGCGCCATCTTCACTTCCTCGGAAGCCATCTCCCGAGGATCCCACGGCGGGCTCCACACCAGGTTCACCTCAACGCCGTCGACGCCCTCGACCTCGCTCACCTTGTGGTAGATCATCCCCTGCAACAGCGGCCCCACCGGGCAAGCTGGCGAGGTCAGCGTCATATCCACCGTCACCTCGCCGTCGTCGGCGATCGCCACGTCGTAGATCAGCCCCAGCTCCACAATGCTCATGTGCAGCTCGGGATCTTCAACGCCCTTCAGCGCCTCCCAGAGCTGGTCCGTGGTCGGTAGCTCAGCCGTCTCCGCATCAGCCATCTTGCTGCTCCCTCTCATCCGTCGTCACCGGAGCGCTGTGCTCTCGGTCCAAAGCCTGCTCAAGCGTCTTCCAACCCAGTGATGCGCACTTCACGCGCGCCGGGAACTTCGCCACACCCGCCAACGCCTCACTGTCCCCAAGCTCCGAGTCCGCCGGCGGCTCGCCGTTCAGCATCAGCGCCTGAAACTGCTCGATCGCCGCATGCGCGTGCGCCCCGTCCATCCCCAGCACATGCTCCGTCATCATCGAGGCCGAAGCCTGCGAGATAGAGCACCCCTCACCCGAGAAGCGAATCGACTCAATCCGATCGCCGTCCAGCTCCACTGCCACGTGCACCTGATCCCCGCACAGCGGGTTCGAGCCATCCGCCGAACACGTCGGACTCTCCAGCTCCCCTCGGTTCCGAGGCGCGCGGTAGTGATCGAGGATGATCTC
>JABIST010000148.1 GCA_018700215.1 Dehalococcoidia bacterium
ATAGAGCCGATCCGTGTCCGCCCCGGACTGAACCACTCGTCCAATCTCCGCCAGACCGGCCATCTCATCTAGCCGTCTCCGCTGCAGTCGAACCAACTGCTCGGCGTCGAGCCGCTGAGTAATCACCCCGGCCAACCGGAAAATTAGCTCCACATCTTCCGTCGGCCAACTCCACCCGGCTGGCGCCGCTGCCACAAGCAAACCGGTGGTCGACTGAGCCGTTCCACCAGATCCATCCGCAGCCACCGGCTCCGCGTCATCCATCACGGACTGAGTCAGTAGCGGAGCCGCAACCAATACACCGATCTCAGATTCAGCTCCGATCAAGGGAGCCTGACCAACTTCAATCACCAGTGGCGTACGCGTCTCACCGAAGCTCTGCGCCACCTCCCCAAGCGCGCGATTGAAGCGTGATTCCGCAAGCGACGCCCCGTCATCACTCGCAACCCAGCGCGCCAGCTCATTGTTGCCCGCCGAATCCGCCGGTAGCCGAACAATCGCGGTCGCGATCGGTCCAAGCGTCTCGCCCAGGAGCTCCAACACTCGCCCGAGCTGCCAATCCAGCGAGGCTGGCCCCGAAAGCACCGCGCCAACACGAGTCACTAGCTGCTCTCGCTCCGCCTTCGCTACTGCCTCTCGGTAGAGTCGCCCACTCTCAGTCGCCGCACCCAATTCACGACCAATCAGCGTGAGCAGATGTCGCTCTTCTTCGCCCCACTCACGAGATACCTCACCAACCAGCGTCAACACACCCCGAATCCGTCCCTGTGTCACCATCGGCACAACCACGTATGGCTCGTCCAGACCGGCCGCCGCCAGCGCCTCGGGATCGGACACGCTCACAATGCTCTCGCCCCCACGAGCAACCTGATCGATCAGCTCAAACGGCACCCGTGGCAACTCCTCGTCGGTACCTGGCCCCACCACAATGCTCTCAGCCGCTGTACTTTCCGGCGTGGCCTCGCTCACTTCCACAGACCGCACCGCAAGCAGCCGCGCGATCAGTCTCGCCGCACGGCGAATCGCGTGGTCATCCTCAACCGGCTCGCTCAGTGCGAATGAAACAGCGTTCACAATCGACAGCGACCGGTTCCGGCGTTCCAGCTCCTGCGTCTTGCGCTCTACCTCCACCGCAAGTCGCGCGCTCGCCCGCTCCGTCGCCTGCTGCGATGTACGGAGGCTCTCCTCGGTTGAGCGCAGTTCGATCACCGTTTGTTCCAAAGCCCGCCGCTTGCCCTCCTCACGCCGCGTCCGCACCGCAGAAAAGACGGTGGCACCAGGAATAATCGTGCCGGCAACCAGCAATGCCCAGCCCAGACTCACCTCTCCGCCAACCTCCGTCGGATCCAATGCCTCCACCACACCTGCATCGATTGCCCACGATCCAGCCGCATAGCTGGCCGAGGTGAACAGCAGCAACGCCCCAACCGTTCGTCCGCTCAAATGCGTCGCTGCGGACACCATGGTGACTGACAGCAGGATCGGCACAATCCAGCTCGGTCCAATCAACATCAGCAAGATCGGCCCGCTCAACGCGGTCGAAGCGGCGCGAACCATCAGCACCCGTGACTCAAACGCGCGCACCGTTCGCGCGGAACGCCCCAGTTGAACTTCCAGCGTGTTCAGCGTCAGACCAACCACCGCAACTATCGGCCACGCAAGATGCGAGGTCGTCAATCCGGTCAGACCAACCACCGCCACCACCGCAGCGAACACCAATAGAAAGCGCGCACCCCACAATGACAGGCGTGAACCATCCACCCGTGCCTGAAGTTCAGGTGAACGAGCCACGTTGTCCCGCAGGAGGACCACTGCTAGGATCTGCTTACTCCACATGCCAGACGGAATCCCCCCTTACGTTCTTGTCGCGCGCATCAGCTCAATCCTGGGCATGTCGTTTTCGCTCGCCATCGGACTGCTGCTCTTGATCGGTGGCTGGCTCCTACCCGCACTGCTCGCGTTCCTCTTCTTCGCCCCATCCATCGGCCTGCTCGTGCTGGTTGAACGACGATGGGCAACAGTCACAGCCTCCGCCGCGTCCAACAACATCGACTAGGCCGCGTGCGCGATCGTCGACAGCTCTGGGTTCCAGGTATCCACCACCCGCTCGAACGCAGCCACCACCGTCGGATCGAACAACGTGCCGGAAGCCGCAACAATCTCCAGCCGCGCCTCTTCGTGTGACATCGCCCGCCGGTGCGCACGCGCGGAGGTCATCGCGTCCCACGCCACCGCCAGTGACACAACTCGCGAGCCAGCAGGGATCCGTTCCTGCGCCAACCCGCGCGGGTAACCCTGCCCGTCCCACTGCTCATGAGCAGCAAACAGCAGATCAGCCGCCCCGCGGAGCTGTGGGATTTCACGGAGGATTCGCCAGGCGTGTTCCGGGTGCCGACGCAGCTCTGCCCAGTCCGCCTCGTTCAGCAGCTGCTGCTTCGCAAGCACCGTCGACGGCACCCCAATCTTGCCGATGTCAGACAGCGCTGCCGCGTAGTAAATATCTTCCATGTCCACGTCTTCGTCCGAGATGCCACAGGCACGCGCGATCTCGCTCGCCATCGCCACCACGCGCCGAGGGCGACGCTCGGCCGAGTGGTCGTGAAACTCCAACGCAAGCTGCATTGCACGGATCACCCCGTCCACCGTTTCTTCCACCGGCGCCTTGGACGTACGCACCCGCGGTCGGAACCCATGGATCGGTCGTTCAAACTCTGATCGATGATCGGCAATCGCCTCGCGCACCACTGGCAACAGTTCGTCCTCAAGACCCACCGGCTGCCGAAGGCAGCGATACGCAGCACGGCTCAACTCCGGAAGCGCCGGCTCAGCTGCGCTCGCCACGGCCGGCAGCGTCAGAATCACCCGTGCGGCAGGGTGGCTCCGGCTCGCGGCTCGGAGTACAGCCAGCGCACCTGAATCGGCAGCAGGCAGATCGGCGATCACCGTCGTGTAATCGGTGCGACGAAGCATGAAACACGCCGGCCCCACGCCATCCGCAACATCTACCTCGTAACGCAGCGCACGTAGCTGCTCCACCAGCGAGTTGCCATCGCCTTCGCCATCGTGAACCACAAGCAAACGGGCAGCACCGGCCACAGCATCCTCCGGCTTAATCGTCGGCTGCTTGGGCAAATTTCAGTATGTGCCAATTGCCTCGCAGAGCCCGTGATGACAGGCGTTCTGAGGCACCACCTCAGAGAATCCCCAGGGTCACACAGCTGAGCGGTTAAGCTTCGAGGATCTCGATCGTTTCGAGCGGGTCGCCAGGCTCCGAATCGTGTTCAGGATCACGGTGTCGGAGCGCCAACACCACATCCATCCCAGCGCTCACGCGGCCAAACGCCGTGTATCAGCCATTCAGGTGCGGAGCGTCGGCCAACACCACGTAGAACTGCGAGCCATTCGTATTCGGCCCCGCGTTCGCCATTCCAACGATCCCCGCCTCAAACGGTGTTTCTGACAGCTCATCTGGGAAGCGGTAGCCGGGACCACCCCGCCCGTTACCCGTCGGATCGCCACCCTGAGCCACGAAACCAGGGATCACCCGGTGAAACGTGCTCCCGTCATAGAACCGTTCGCGCGCGAGAAACACGAAATTGTTCACCGCCACCGGAGCCACATCCGCTAGCAAGTCGATCGTGAAATCGCCACGCTCCGTGTGGACTACTGCCTGGTACTGGCGCTCTGAATCTATGACCTGCCGAGGCGGCGCCTCGTACTGAGTAGCCAGCTTAGGCTCCGTCTTCGATGATTTCGATGCCGAGAATCGTGTCGCCAGGCTCCTCTGCCTGCGATGGATCGCGCGGCGTCAGCCCGTCCAGCAACTCCAGTCCCTCAACCACCCGGCCAAAAACCGTGAAATCGCCGTTCAGATGCGGAGTCGAACCCAGCGTGACGAAGAACTGCGACCCGTTTACCTGCCCGGACGCATCCTGAGCCATGGAGAGCGCACCACGCTCGAACAGCAGACCGTTGGATTCGCTCTCAAGGTCGTACCCCGGCGAACCGGACCCTGCCCCGGTTGGATCACCGCCCTGAGCCGCGAACCCCGGAATCACGCGGTGGAAGGTCAACCCGTCATAGAAGTGATTCTGTGCCAGGAACACGAAGTTGTTGACCATCCCGGGCGCCTCGGACGGGTACAGCTCGATCCGCACATCGCCGCTGTCAAGGTGGAGCACCGCCTCGTAGCTCGCTTCCGGATCGATCGTCAGTTCAGGCACGGCCTCGTACTGACGGACAATCACGTCAGCCGGATCCTCGGGCGTCGCGCTCGCTTCGGTCGTCGCGCCCTCGGCGGGCGTCGCGCTCGCGTCTGGGTCGGCCGCAGGTGCTGTTGTTCCATCAAACTGCGTCACAAAGAAGATGCTGCCCAGGCTCAGCACCATCACCAGAATGCCGCCCAGGAAGAACTCGCGCGTGTGCCGCTGCATGAACCCCATCGGCCCTGTGAACTCAACGTGCCCCACTGGCTCGTACGTACTGTCTCGGCGTCCCTGGCGGCGTTGCGCCTGTCGCTGGCGCCGCTGCTGCTCGCGTTGCTGCTGTTTGCGGTTACTGCTCACGAGGTAAACAACTCCATGGCTACTCGTTCAGGATCGCCTGCAGCCAGCCGCGAATACTCACCGAGACCGAAAAACCGGGCTCGTGCGCGACAAGCGAGGCACCCCCAAGAGCGGTTGGCGCGATGGTGCCCCCGGCAGGATTCGA
>JABIST010000379.1 GCA_018700215.1 Dehalococcoidia bacterium
CTGACGGCGCTCGGTGAGCATCGCCAGTGTCTCCAGCGCAGCCTGCCACTCGTCCAGGCTGCCGTCCGCCCGGGCGATCTCCATGACAGCAAGCGCGTAGCGCCGACCGGCGATTTCGCGTGCTCCTGCCACGTCTACCCCCTGGCGACCGTGTCGCCGCTGACCGTGCGCACGCTTTCGCGCCGCACAGCCAGCCTAGTTGTTTCCATCCTGGCCAAGGTTGCCCTCAACCAGTACCTCGTCGATCAGCCGCTGGTGCGCTGCCCGGTCGAGCGACTGCCCAACCACGCGCTCCGCTGCCCGAATCGTCAGATCCGCGAACTCACCTCGGAGCTGTTGGATCGCCTGTTCGCGCTCCAGCCCAATCTCCTCGCGAGCGCGCGACAGAATCTGCTCTGCATCCGCACGCGCCTGCGTCTCCAGCTCCTCGCGCAATCGCGCGGCGGACTCTTGTACGCGGGCCGTCTGCTCACGTGCCTCGGCACGCGCCTCGTCGATCACCCGGCGAGCTTCTACTTCGCTCGCCGCAGCCTCAGTTGCCGCAGCCTCAGACCGCTGCAACCCCTCTTCAATGCGCTGCTTACGCTCGTCCAGGACCTTCAGGATTGGCTTCCACAGGAACATCCGCAGCACGACCAGCAAGATCGTGAAGTTGACGAGCTGTGCGACCAACCCCGGCAGGTTGAGACCGAGCGCGGCAATGCCCTCGGCCTCAGCAGTTGCCGTGGCAACGCTGGGCGTCGCTGCAAACAGCGTCGCCAACCCAACCACCTGCAGCCGTCGTGACCGGAGCCACGAGACCGATGAGCGCTGTGTACTCTCTGACCTCATACATCTCTCCTCGGTTGCGGTGGCGCGTGCGGGTTTGAGCCCCACGCGCCGCCACCGTGAGTCTGAGGTCCTAGAAGACGAAGCCGATCAAAATCGCGACGACCAGCGCGTAGATGCCGATTGCCTCGGCAAACGCGATCGCCAGGATCATGTTCGTCTGAATTGCGCCAGCAGCTTCCGGGTTGCGCCCCAGCGACTCCATGGCCTTGCCACCCAACCAGCCGATGCCGATTGCGGGACCGAACGCGCCAACGCCCATGGCGATACCAGCCGCCATGAACTTCGCGCTGCTCGCCGTGAACTCGTTGTCGCCAGCCGCTTCCTGTGCCCCGGCAATGCCGGTGGATGCCAGGAAGGCCGCGGCCCCCATCAACAGTACGACTGCTCCGCGTCGTGCAATGGTTCCTGCAGTCATTTCCAATTCCTCCCTGATTCCGCTTCGGCCGTTCCGAAGCGGATATGGCTCACTTGTTCACTCTGCAAACGTCAGTGCGCGCCCTCGTCAGCGTGGTCGTCACCGTGATGCGATACCGCAGTCACCGCAAAGACCAGCGTGAGCATGGCAAACACGAACGCCTGAATCAGACCAACAAACAACTCCAACGCGTAGAACACGTCCACCAGTACGAAGGGCACCAGGAACGTCATCATCAGCAACAGTACTTCGCCGGCAAAGACGTTCCCAAACAAACGGAAGGTGAACGAAACCATCCGCGAGAGTTCAGAGACGAATTCGAGCAGGCCGACGAACACGTCGATCAACCCGCCCAGGATGTCGCCCTTGAGCAACTTCCCGAAGCTGAAGAATTTCGTCAAATAACTGACGCCCAGCGTCTGCAAACCCCAGAACTCCACGAAGATGAAGGAGAAGATCGCGATCGCCAATGGCGCGTTCACATCGGTCATCACGGAGCGGAAGTACGGCGCAATCAGCCCGGAGAACCCCGTGACCGTCGCGCCTTCCTCGTGCGAATCGTCCGAGCTGCTACTGGAGCTACTGGAGCTCGAGCTGCTCTCCTCGCCATGGGCGGCGGGCTCGATGAACTCGCGGTGGCCGTCACGTTCGATGTACGCCAGGTCGCCGCCGCCCGTGTCAACGGACCCCGGCTTGAAGGGAATGTACGCCAGCTCAATGCCGCCAACCGTCGTCTGCCCCATCGCCGCCTGCTTGTCGCCGAAGTTCGGCTCAGGCAGCCCAATGACGTTGTTGAACGGCAGCAGGCCGAAATAGTTGGATGTCAGTACGAAGAAGAAAATAGTTGCGGCCAGCGGGAAGAAACGTCGCCCGTTCTCCTCGCCCGCAACCTGCACCACAATGTTGTAGAACGCCTCCACGGCTGCCTCAACAGCGCCACTGAAGCCGCTTGGCACCACCGAGACTCGCGGGCCAACCGTGACCGCCAGCAGTATCAGCAGCCCCACCACGATCCACGAAGTGAACATGGTGTTCGTGATTCCCAGGCCACCCCAGTGGAAGACCGTCTCTGGTGCAACAATGATCGCCGGTGATGCGCCACCAACAAAGACAACACCGACACCAATCAGCGCCAGCAATGCGATGACGATCAGTGCAACACGCATCAGTGCTGTCCCCGCTCGCTACTCGCGGTTCGCCTCACGCAGGACATCTTGTAGTTGTCGATACGCGCCAAGGAACCCCGCCATCAATCCAGCTACCAGGAGCACCAGCGTCAGTACCGGCTCCGTGCCGAATCGGCCATCAAGATAGTGGCCGATCACCGTAGGCACCACAATCGCCGACGCCAGATAGCTCCCAATTCCAACCAGATTCAACACTGGTGATTTCAAGTCGGCCCACCTCCTTGTGGGAGTAAGGCCAGCGGGACAGTAGCACGCACATTTCGGTCGATCAACCGATTGTGAGGCCGTGCACGATCGCATCCGCTGCCAGCACCGACACCGTCCCAAGTAAGCATCGATCCAGTGTCAACACGAACGGTACCGATTACTCGGAGTGACTGCCCAGATCGTCCAGGTCCAGCTCCGACACGAAATCGCGGAAGGCCGAGAGCTTCTCCAGCTCTTCTGCCGTGGCCGGTGTGGTGGCCGCGGCCCCAATCCCTTCGATCGTCTCGCCGTCGTCGTCGACCTTCACCGCGGCCCGCTCCAGCACATGCTCCGCCACGTAGATCGGCACTTCAGCACGCACCGCGATCGCAATAGCGTCCGATGACCGTGAATCGATCTCCAGCGTCTGACCGTCCTGCTCAATCCGCACCACCGCGTAGAACGTGTCGTCCTTCAGATCGTTAATCGCCACGGAGGTCACGCTGCCACCCAGCTCCGAAATCATCGTCATGATCAGATCGTGTGTCAGCGGTCGTGGGGAGTTCACATCCTGTAGCTGGTACGCGATCGCGTCCGCCACATCCGGGCCAATCCAGATCGGAAGGAAGCGCTCAGCATCCTTCTCCTTCAGCACCACCACCCGACGGTAGTGGCGCAGGCCGACGCGGATGCTGTCGATCACAAGTTCGATCAAGCCGTGCTCCTCGCCGAGCAGCCAGCCGCTCGGTTGATCGAGTGTAGAAGCCCGCCGCGAAGAGGGTCAACGACGGTAACGATCACTCGCCCCGATCTTCCGACGCGCCCAGCCCCGATCCGAACAGCGCTTCCTCGATCGCGGGATCGACCGGAGCCCCTCGTTCGAGCATTCCCTTGGCGCGCCGATACAACGTGGGGCGGTCCATCAGAATCCGACGATCGCAGGTACCGCAGCGCAACCCGATTTCCGCGCCCACCCGCACCACCTCCCAGGCCACGCCGCCGCACGGATGCGCCTTGCGCATCTCGATCACGTCGCCCATCCGCACATCGAGTGCCATCGCGGCTACCGATCCAGGGTCACAGGTTCGTCCTTAGCGTCGCGCCGCGTTGATCGCATCGCGCAGCTGCTTCGCTGCAACTCGCGATGCTTCGGACCAGCCACCAACCGCGCAGCCGTTCTTGATCGGGTCGGCGTACAGCACGCCTCGGGATGCGTTGACCAGAATCCCGCCGCCGTTCGCGTCCACCGCGGCCTGCACCGACGCATCGATGTCACCCTGCTGTGCGCCAACGCCCGGCAGCAGCAGCAGTTGGTCCGGACAGATCTCACGCACGCGACGGGCCTCCTCCGGGTAGGTGGCGCCCACCACAAGGCCAACATTGCCTCGGGAGTTCCACGTCCGGGACAGCTCCGCCACCCGTTCGTAAAGCCGCACGTCGCCGGCCATGATGTCCTGCAGCTCACCGGCGCTCGGGTTCGATGTTCGGCACAGCACAAAGACGTGTCGATCCTCGCGTTCCGTGAACGGCTCAATCGAGTCCACGCCCAGATACGGGTTCACCGTCACCGCATCCGCACCAAGCTGGTCGAAGACCGCCTCTGCGTACGCCTGCGCGGTGTGGCCCACATCTCCGCGCTTTGCGTCCAACAGCACCGGAATCTCGTTCGGGACCGCCGCAATCACATCGCGCAGCGTCTCCCAGCCCTCGGCACCGTCGCGCTCGAAGAAGGCTGCGTTCGGCTTGTAGCAGCTCACGAGGTCCGACGTGGCCTCAATCACTCCCAGCAGGAAGTCCTTCACGCTCACGCCAACCGGAATCTGCTTCGGGTCCGGGTCCAGTCCCACGCAGAGCAGCGAATCGTTCTTCAGCGCCGCCGCCTCGTAGCGCTCGCGGAACCGTCCGGCCACTCGTGTCGCGCTCGCCTCGGTCGGCGTCTCTGTCGTCGTCATCGTGTGCCCCCTGCCATCAGCCCGCTCTTCCGCGCATCCACCATCGGAGGCAACGCCTCGCCGGACTCGCGCAAACACGCCATCGCCTGATCAAACAATGCCACGTCCCCCGTCACCTCGTACACCACCGGCAGCGGGTCGCCAGCGCCGATCGTCAGATCGCGCTCCCGAATCACGTCTACCGTCCTACGTGCCACCGCGTCCGCCGCGTCAATCACCGTGACCCCCTCTGGCAGCAGCCCACGCAGCGTCTGCGCCACGAAGCCATAGTGAGTGCAGCCCAGCGCCACCGCGTCCGCGCCCAGCGCCACCGGCCCCGTCACCGCCTCAGCTAGCTGCGAGTGCACCCGATCCCCGCTCGCCTCACCCAGCTCCACCAGGTCCGCGAGTCCCGGCATCGGCACCATCTGCACCGTGACGTCCCGCGCGTGATTCGCCTCCAGCTCCGCCAACCGCTCCCCCGCCACCGTGCCCTCGGTGGCCAGCACCAGCACGCGACCACTGCGCGATTGCTCCGCTGCCGGCTTCAGTGGTGGCTCGATGCCGATCACCGGCACCGGTAGCTCCGCCCGCAGCTGATCCAGCGCCGCCGAAGACGCCGTGTTGCAGGCCACCACCAGCACCGTGCAGCCCTGGTCCACCAGCGAATGCCCCAGCGTCAGCGCGCGCGCGCGCACCTCGGCTGGGTCGCGCCCGCCGTAGGGGAAAAATGCCGTGTCTGCGAGATATCGAATCGGCAGCGTCCGCTCGCGCTCGTGCAATGCGCGAACAACGGTCAAACCACCAATCCCTGAATCGAAAATACCGACGTGGGCGAGCACTGTGCTGTGCGCCTTCCGGCTGCATCAACCGTTCCAATCACACTACCAGAGCGCGATCACAGCGAGACATCACCACGCTAGTGATTCCCACCCAATCATTAGCCAATCAGCATCTTTCGGCTCTTGTCCGTCAGCAGGTCAGAGGCTCAAATTGAACTCTGACCTTAACGTGCACGTCAATACAAATGTGGTGGCCTCCCCTGCTCTCGTTCAACCCGTTCCGCCCCTCCTACCAGCAGGACCCGTACCCCTCACTCGCGCGGCTGCGTAGCGCCGAACCGGTCGCACGTTCCCAGCAGCCCGATGGCTGGGTGCTCACCCGCCACGACAACTGCCGCGACAACGTCCGATTCTCCAACGACCCCACCCGAGGCAACGGCGACCTCGCTCAGTTCGTCGCCAGCTCCCGGCACCGCTCGCCAATCGGCGACACGGCGATCGTTGGCAGCTCCGATCCACCCGTCCACACCCGGCTCCGCTCGATCGTCTCTCGCCTCTTCACCACGCGTACCGTGCAGGCCGCTCGCCCCCGCATCCGCCAACACATCGACCAGCTCCTCGACGAAGCCGCCGCCTCCGGCAGCTTCGAGCTGATGAGCAGCGTCGCCCGCCCGCTCCCCTCGCTGATCGTCGGTGACCTGCTCGGACTGACCGAGGACGAGCGCAAACCCGTCCGCGACTGGACCCGCTCGCTGATGCGCGTGATCGGCGGTGGCGACCTGCCCCCGTCCGCCTACCGCGAGGCCGAGACCGCGACGAACGAACTGCGCGCCTTCCTCGACCGCTACGCCGACACGCACGAGGGCGATGGCACCATCCTCGGAGAGCTGATCGCGGCCGAGCAGGACGAAGAGCGGCTCAGCCTGCAGGAGACAGTCGCCTTCCTTGCCTTCCTCTACCA
>JABIST010000381.1 GCA_018700215.1 Dehalococcoidia bacterium
CGAACAGCGCATTGCCCGGCGACGAACGATCCCACGCGCGCGTGCTCGGCGTGCTCTCCGGCACCCAGGGTGGTGTAGAAGGTTCACTGATCGGACGCCTCGAAGGGCGGCACCGCCATGTCGGCGGCAACGCGCTACGAGCTGCCGTACTCGGCGCGAACGACGGACTCGTCTCCAACCTCAGTCTCGTCATGGCCGTCGCCGGTGCCGAACTCGAAAGCCGCACCATCTTCATCACCGGCGTCGCCGGCCTGCTCGCCGGCGCCATCTCCATGGCGCTCGGTGAATGGATCTCCGTCCAGAGTTCCCGCGAACTCTACGAGCAGCAGATCGCCGTCGAGCGCGAAGAGATTCGCATGATGCCCGAGGAAGAGGCGGAAGAACTGGCGCTGATCTACCGAGCAAAGGGCTTCTCCATCGAAGAAGCGGAGCGGGTCGCCGCGCGCCTCATGGAGAACGAAGCGACCGCCCTCGAGGCGATGGCCCGCGAAGAACTCGGCATCGAGCCTGACGACCTCGGCGGCTCCGCCTGGGTCGCTGCATTCAGCTCGTTCCTGCTCTTCTCGCTCGGCGCTATCGGACCGGTCGCGCCCTTCGCATTCCTCGATGGCTCCACCGCCATCATCACCAGCCTCGTCGTCAGCTCCGTCGCCCTCTTCATCGTCGGTGGCGGGATCACACTGCTCACCGGCCGCAACGTCTGGTACGCCGGTGGCCGACAGCTCGCCTTCGGTCTGATCGCCTCCGGCGTCACCTTCGCCATCGGTCGCGCGATCGGCGTCACCGTCGGTGGCTAGCTCCACAACCGACATCTGCCCACGCTGTGGCATCGAGGCCGATCCGGCGCTCGCCTACTGCGACGAGTGCGGCGAGCAGCTCACTGGCGAAGTCGCACCCCACCCCGCAGGCACGCTCGGCGGACCGCTGGCACCCCCAACACCCACAGACCAGCCAGCCGCCACCCGCCCACCACCAACACCCGAGGCCCCTCGAACGCCCGAGCCGCCTCGCGCTCCAGTCGCCAGCGCGCCACGCTCCCCGCTGCCACCACTCGCCACCTACCGCACCCAGCTTCACGACATCTTCGGGTTCCCCGACCTCCGCGACGGGCAAGCTGATGTCCTCACCGCGCTCGGCGAGAGCGACGTGCTCGCCGTCATGCCCACCGGCAGTGGCAAGAGCGTCTGCTACGTACTGCCAGCCCTCGGCGTCGGTCGCACCGTCGTCGTCTCACCGCTGATCGCACTCATGCAAGACCAGGTCGAATCCCTCGAAGCAGTGGGCGTCGCCGCCACCTTCATCAACTCGAATCTCGATCGACCCGAGCAAAACCGTCGCTACCAATCCTTCATCAACGGCCAGACGCAGCTCCTCTACGTCGCACCCGAGCGCTTCGCCAACGCCACGTTCACCTCCGGCCTCGCCCGCGCCGGAGTCGAGCTGTTCGCCGTCGATGAGGCGCACTGCATCTCGGAGTGGGGGCACAACTTCCGCCCCGATTACCTCCAGCTCGGCGAGATCCGCGAACGGCTTGGCAAGCCTCGGACGCTCGCCCTCACCGCCACCGCGAACCCACAGGTCCGCCGCGACATCGCCCAGCGCCTCGGCATCGAGCATTCCGCCCGCGAAGTGGTCACCACCGTCGACCGTCCGAACCTCACCTTCCAGGTCGTGCCGATCGCCGGCATGCCCGAACGCCGTGCCTGGCTGAACGACTATGTCCGCGAACACCGCGGCCAGTCCGGCATCGTCTACGCCCGCACCCGGCGAGTCGTCGAGGAGCTGGCCGAGGCCCTGCAGCACGCCGGCATTCGAGCAGAGGCCTACCACGCCGGCCTCGGACGTGAACTGCGCTCATCAGTCCAGCGCCGCTTCACCGTCGGCGAAACACCCGTCATCGTCGCCACCAACGCCTTCGGCATGGGCATCGATAAGCCAGACGTACGCTTCGTCGTCCACGTCAACATGCCCGGGCGCATCGAGGCCTACTACCAGGAAGCCGGCCGCGCCGGCCGCGACGGCGACCCCGCCGAGTGCACCCTGCTCTACGCCCGCCGCGACCGTGCCTCTCAGCAGCGCTTCATCGACCAGGCCCACCCCGACGACGAAACAGTGCGCGACACCTGGCAGCGCTGGATCGAACTCGCCGACCAGACGGACCGGCTCCCCTACGGCCTCGGCGGTGATGACCCCGAGCCGTTCGCGCTGATCGTCTCTTCCCTCCGCGATTCCGGCCTGCTCGACCAGGTCGAACTACGGCTCCGATCCCGCGACCCGCTGGCCGCAATCGACACCACCGCCGTTCGGCAGCATCGCGCCTATGCCGAGGCCCGCCTCCGCGAGATGACCGAGTACGCCGAAACCGGCACCTGCCGTCGCGCCCTGATCCTCCGCTACTTCGGCGAACAGCCCCCCGCCCAGTGCGGCGCCTGCGACCGCTGCCTCGGCACCTCCGTCGAGGGCGACGCAGACTACCCCGATGACCTCTACGACACCTTGATCGACATGCGCGATCGGATCGCCCAGACCACCAGCCGCGACCCGTTCCGCGTCTTCGAAAACCGCACCGCACGGGAGCTGGCCACCTACCGCCCGCGAACCCACGAGGACCTGCTCCTGATCTGGGGCATCGGCCAGACCCGCGTCGACTGGCTCGGCACCGAGCTGCTCGCCGCCGTCG
>JABIST010000382.1 GCA_018700215.1 Dehalococcoidia bacterium
CCAAACCACCCGCCCCGGCGTCATACTCACGAGGCCACCTGCCTCCCTCGACGGAACCGGAGTACCCGCATGCCCCGCATCGATCTGCTACTGACCCTACTCCTCGCCGTGGCCCTATTCGCCGCCTGCGACTCCTCCGAGGACGAGCCCACTGCCCCACCGTCGATCGGCATGGGCCCCGGCATCTCTATCGCAGACGCCCTCGCCTCCGACAGCGACCAGCCTCTCCTCGTCAACGGCGCCCTCGTCGCCACCTCCGAGGCCATCCGCCTCTGTGACGTGCTCATGGAGTCATACCCACCCCAGTGCGGCAGTCCCTACCTCACGGTTGAGGGTCTCGATCTCTCCACCGTCGACAACCTCCAGGAAGCCTCCGGTGTCAGTTGGACAGACTTCCCATTCCAGCTCCTCGGTACCGTCGAGGACGGCATCATCACCGTGAACTCGCTCACCAGCGGATAGCTCCGCATCAGGGAAACCCCCGGTCCAGATCACCTACCCAAGCTGCCGATGATCGAGAGTGGATTCGAACCTCCCCCGTGAACCCCTTGCGCTAACGCTCGAGCGGCTCGCCGCCCGCGCGCGAATCGTCGTGCGTCCGAACGCGCTCACCCTGATCGCCGTCGCATCCGCCCTGCTGACCCTCGCCGTCCGCCTCCCCTTCCTCGATTGGCCGCTCACCGTCGACGAAGCCGGCTACGCCTACGGAGCCCACTGGTGGTCCCAGGGCCTCAGCCTCTACTCCGACGAACTTTGGTTCGACCGCCCCCAGGGCATCTTCGTCGCCTACCGCGTTGGCATGTGGCTCTTCGGTGAATCCACCGAGGCCATGCGTATCCACGGTGCCCTCTGGTCGGCCGCTTCGACCGTGCTGCTCGTCATGCTCGCCGCCCGCATGTTCGATCGCCGGGTCGCCCTGATTACCGGCCTCCTTTTCGCCGTCGTCTCCGGTGCGCCCAGAATCGAGGGCTTCGTCGCCAACGCCGAGATATTCATGCTCACCGCCGCCACCGCCAGCGCCTACTTCGTCTGGGGCAAGCACTGGTTCGCCGCTGGACTCCTCGCCGGCATCGCCATCGCCCTCAAACCCTCCGGCGGTGCTGCCCTCCTGCTCGGCGTCTGGTGGCTCATCCACCAGCGCGAGTCCTACCGAGGATGGTCCATGCTCGCTGCCGGCACCGCCTTCCCGCTCCTCGTATCACTCGCCCACGGCATCGCCACCACCGGCCTCTACGATTACGCCTACGCCACCCTCCTCTTCCGCCTCGAAGCTGGCGGAAGCGAAGCGCTGCTCCCGTCACTCGCCACCGGCTCGTTCCAGACCCTGTTCGTCTGGGCTCCGCTCGCCGCCGCCGCACTGCTCGGCTGGCGTCATCTACCAAAGCCGGACTCCCAGCGTGCGTTCCTCCTCGCCTGGTTCGCCACGTCACTGGTCGGCGTCGCGTTGGGCGGCAACTGGTGGCCTCACTACTTCGTGCAGCTCATCCCACCACTCTCGCTCTTGGCCGCCGCCGGCTTCGTTGCCGCTGCCCGCAACGACGGTTTGAGTGCTCGTCAGTACCTCACGGCCGGCGCCACCGCGCCCGCCATCGCATTCGTGCTCCTCGTCTGGCCGGCAGCCACAATGTCTCCAGATCAGGGCGCAATCGACGTATTCCCCGGCGACCGCTACCTCAACAGCTCCCCTGCTGCCGCATACCTCCGCGCGCACACCAACCCGGCCGACCAGATCTACGTGGCTGCCATCGGCCCTGACATCCAGTACCTCGCCCAGCGTCGCAGCACCGTCCCTTACCTTTACGGCCAGCAGCTCGACGAACTCCCCGGAGCCTACGAGCTAGTCCTCGAACGCCTCGGTCAGCGTGTCGCCGCCTACGTCGTCGTCCTCACGTGGCAGTTCGACAGCGACGCAGCACGCGGCTCTCGTGTCCTCGCCGCCATCGATGCCGGCTACGCCTACGACCGCTCCTTCGGTGACATCGAAGTCTGGAAGCGCCGCTAACACCAAAACGGACCCCTCTCGGAGCCCGTCTGCATTGTCCGTCTGAGTTCAGCTCACTCAGCCACCGCTATGCCACCGAGGTAATACTCATCTCGATCTGGCCGCCCGGCGTCTGCACCTTCACCTTGTCGCCACGCTTCTTTCCCACCAGCGCTGCGCCTACCGGTGACTCGTGGCTGATTCGGCCCGCGCCCGGGTTCGCCTCGGCCGGGCCCACCAGCTGGTACTTCTGGGCCTTACCGTTCTTCCCGATCTTCACGTTCACCGTCGAGCCGACACGCACTTCCTTCGATTTCTGCGCGGCCTTCTCGTCAATCACCTCTGCCCGCTCGAGCATCCGCTCAATCTCGTTGATCCGACCTTCCAAGAATGCTTGCTGGTTCTTGGCATCCTCGTACTGACCATCAAGCTGATCTGGACCCAATTCCTGGGCCTCACGGATAATCTTCGCTACCTCGGCGCGGCGGACAGTGCGCAGCTCTTCCAGCTCCGCCTCCAGCCGCTTCAGGCCGTCCTTCGTAATCAGGACTGGGTCTTGGGTCATCGTCTACTTCGTTTCCGATCCCAGATGCCCGGCGGTTTGGCCGGGTGAAATGGGCAGTGATTGTTTGGGGGGAGTTGGAGCGAATACGCCAGTTACACGGCTCGCTCCGCGTCTAACAGAACAACAATCTTAGCCAAGTTCCGTCCCGCTCGGCAAGTCCGCAGCACACACGTTCGTATTGCCTGACGCGCCTCTCTCTTGGTCCATCGTCACCGGCTGTTCCGATGCTAAACTGGCTCATCTCACTGCCCTCTTTCACCGTTCGGTCACGGAGCGTCCACACATCGCCATCCTGCCCCGACAGCGCCTCCTCGCCATGCTCGGCATCGCGCTCATCGCTGGCCTCGCTGGCGGCCTCGCCGGTGGCGCCATCGTCCTCAATCTCAATAACGATCCCACCGCCACCCCGGTTCCCGCCGTCGCCGCGGCCACCCCGCCACCCTCCGAGGGGCAGCGCATGCGCGATGCCATCGCACACATCCTCCCAGCCGTCGTCACCATCGTCGTGGACCTCCCACCGCTAGCCCAGGACGATGGCGTGCTGGAGCGCCAGAACTTCGGTACAGGCATCGTCATCTCCGAAGAGGGCCTCGTCATCACCAACTTCCACGTGATCGACGGCGCCGCCGAGGTCACCGTCGTCCTCTCCACCGGAGAACGTCGCCCCGCCGTCCTCATCGCTGACGACTCGCCCTTCACGGACTTCGCCATCCTTGGCATCGACCCCAACGGTCTCCGCGTCGCGAGCTTCGGCGATTCCGATGCCCTCCAAATCGGCGAGCCCCTTGCCGTTATTGCCAGCGGCCTGATCACCTTCGAAAATCAGGTGAAGCTTGGTGTCCTCTCCGCCCGCCAGCCTCGTTTCCCCAAGGAGGGGGTCGACCTGCTCGACATGCTCCAGACCGACGCCGCCGCGAACCACGGTGACTCCGGTGGCGCGCTCGTCAATCTCGATGGCGAAGTGGTCGGCCTGCTCGCCACCGTCGTTCGCCAGAGCGGTGGCCAGACCGTCCAGGGCGTCGCCATCGCCCACGCCTCCAATTCACTTCGGCCAATCGTCGAAGCCGTGCTCGCCATCGGCTACAACCCTCGCCTGCGCATCGGTATCGAGCGTGTCAATGTCGGTCATGTGCCCATCATTCCCGAACTTGCAGAGGCAGAGGGTTTGCCTGTGTCGTTCGGTGCAGTCATCGTGAATGTGGCGGCAGGTAGTCCGGCCGAAGTGGCAGGTATCAAAGTTGGGGACATCGTGGTCGGCGTGAACGGCATTCAGATCGACGCGGACTTTCCGTTTGTGAACCTGCTCGGCTTCGCCGAGACTGGAGAAGCGCTCGAACTCTTCGTCCTGCGCGCCGGCGAGCAGCTCGTCATCCCCGTTGTCCCTCAGGTCATCTCAGCTGGCCAAACCTCAGGCGGTACGCCGTGACCCAACCCCCCGACCCGCCCCAACCTCCCGAGGACGACAGTGAGGTCCGCGATCAAATGCGTGGGCGAATGAACCTGCCCACGCCTCCGGACAGCCGCGGGTTCGCTCCCGTCATTTTCGACGACGACGAACGCCACGCCGTCCCCCCACCTTTCGCCGACTACGATGACTCCGGCGTCATGCGCGTCCTCGGCGTCGTCGTCCTCCTGGCGATCGTCATCGCGGCGCTCGTCCTCCCCCCCATCTCACTGCTGAACCGCGGCGGTGCCGATAGCGGCGGCATTAGCGCCAACCCTCGCGATGAGTTGCCCACCCTCCCCGGCGGCGTCACCGCCGTCAGCCGCCTCTACGACCTCGAGGTCAGCGACAGCCTCAGCGAAAGTGACGGCCCCTGGACACTCACCATCCGCCTCGCCAGCGTCACCGCTGACCAGCGCAACCTCGGCCTCTACACCTACGGCGCATCCGGCTGGCTCCGCGTCGACAGCGCCGCCATCACCCCCGATGGTGCTTTCGCCGAGGCCGAGGTCGCCGAGATCCCGGCGAACATCGCTGTGCTTCGCCGTACCGCCTTTGACCGCACGCTCGGACTCATCATCCCCGTCGGCGAAGTCCCCGATCCGGACGCACTCGATGACGCCACCGTTCTCGTCGTCACCGCCACCACACTCGGCATCGGTGAAGACGGCGCCGCCGCGCTCACCACTGACCTCGATGTGCTCGCCTACACCAACGTCGAACAGCGTGCCGTTCCCATCTACCTCGGCGTCACCGCCGCGCCGGAGGCGGCCGCACCACTTTCCCTGCTCCTCACCACAGAGCCCGCGCTCGTCGCCCACGTCAACGAACTCGCCGCCGCTGCCGAGGAAATCGACGCCAACGGCATCTACCTCGTCTACCTGGATGTCGACCGCAGCCGCGAGGCTGAATTCACCCGCCTCGTCACCCAGCTCGCGGCGCGACTCTCCGAGGACGGTCGCGGCCTGATCGTCGCCGTACCCGCTCCCACCACCGCCGACACCGGTGCTTACGACTGGCCGGCACTGGTCGAAGTCGCTGCCGCCGTCTGGCTGAACGCCCCGGATGACCCATCCGTTTACTACGAACAGCTCGAAGGAGTTCTCGAATCACAGCAGGCTGCCGGTCTCGAGTTTGGCTCGATCTCGCTCGTCCTCGATCGCATGTCCCACCTGCGCAACTCCGATGGCATCTCCCTCGTCGACCGCCACCAGGCGCTCGGACGAGCCGCCGAACTCGACGCTGACGTCGAGGGCGGCATCGCCGTCGGCGACTTGGTCTCCCTCACTGCTGCCAATGCGGCCACAGAACTCGGCGGCTCCGGACTCCGCTGGGATCAGAACTCACAGACCGTCTCCTTCTCCTTCGTCGAGCGTGGCGGACCCCGCACCGTCTGGGTCGAAAACAACTTCTCGCTCGCGTTCCGCCTGGACCTCGTCCGTCGATTCGAACTCGGTGGCATCGCCATCGCCAGCGCGCAGACCAGCGAGGCGCTCCCGGATGTCTGGGACACCGTCGCTGAATTCCTCTCCGGCGGCGGGCTCACACTCCAGCGCCCCTACGGCCCCTACCTCAACCCCTGTTGGCAGGCCACGGACGGCGTGATCGAAGGCGAAGCCGGTAACTGCTGGGCTGCGGGCGGTACTGCCGTCGGCGTCGCCACCTGGCGCGCCCCCGGTGGCCCCGGCGTCTACGAGGTTGGCCTCGTCGTCTCCGATGGTGAAATCTTCGTCGGTCGCCGCGTCGCTTTCCGAGTCACCGAGGCTGGCGAAACCCCGGAAGCCTCCGCTACCCCCACCACTGACGCCGGTCCTGAACCCACGGCGGAACCCACCGCCGCGGCCACCACGCAACCCGCGCAGCAGGCAACCACCACACCTACCCAGGAGCCAACGGCCTTGGCCACCCCTGACGCTACTTCCGCGCCCACGGCTGAACCCACGGCAACTCCTCCGGCCGGCGGCCCGCCCGGCCCCGGCGGCAACGAGTAGACGCTTCTCATGCCGTTGCGCGTGATCGCCGGCAGCGCCCGAGGGGTCCAGCTGCGCCAGCCCCGCGGTGACACCCGCCCCACCTCCGCGAGGCTCCGCGAGGCTCTCTTTTCCATGCTCGATGCCGCCGATCTGCTCCGCTCCCCCGCCCTCGATCTCTATGCCGGCAGCGGTGCCCTCGGCATTGAGGCACTGTCTCGTGGCGTCGAACAATGCACGCTCGTTGAAGCTGCGAGACACGCGTGCGACATCATCACCGAGAACCTGGAGCGCGCCCACGTGGCCGGTGGTACGGTCGTGCGCGGACGCGTCGGACGCTGGCAAGCGGACCCGGATCACCCGGTTTCCCTCGTAATGGCCGATCCCCCGTATGATGACGCCACATCGTGGTCGTCAATCGAGGCGAGTGTCCAGGATGCACTGGCGGCGGACGCTACAATCGTCGTCGAACATGCGGCGCGACAGGCGCCCCCTGCCGAGTTGGCTGGTCGGCTCCTCTGGCGCGATCGGCGACATGGCGAGGGTGCAGTTGCGATTTATCGTGCGGCAGGTGCCGTACAAGAGGGCGGATCTGAATGACGGTTGCGATGTACCCCGGTCGGTTTGATCCGGTGACCAAAGGCCACGTTGATATCGCTACCCGCGCCTCCACCATCTATGAACGCGTCATCATCGCTGTAGCCGAATCGCGCTCAGCGCTCTTCAGCACCGAGGAACGCTGCCAACTCGCCATCGATGCCGTCGCTCACCTCGATAACGTCGGAGTCACTACCTTCTCCGGACTCACCATCGAGGCTGCCCAGTCACACGGTGCCAACGTCCTCATCCGCGGACTCCGCGCCATTACCGATTTCACCGTCGAATTCGACATGGCACTGATGAATCGTAAAATGGCCCCGGATGTTGAGTCCGTTTATCTAATGACTGCCGCCGAACACATGTTCATCAGCGCCAGCCGTGTTCGCGAACTCGCCGGTTTCGGTCGCGACGTCAGTGACCTGGTGCCACCGAACGTCGCGACCGCGATTACCGAGAAAATGGCAGCCCGCGACCAGGGCTAGCGACAAGGTCCCGCGCCAGACGCGGAACTGAGGGACGACTCGATGGATCTCCTGCACCTCGTAGACCGCCTCGAGGAGTTGATCGCCGAGGCGCAGAAGATGCCCATCGGCAACCGCGTCATCATCGACCGGCGGCGGCTGCTTGACCTGATCGACCAGATGCGTATCTCCGTTCCGATCGAGGTTCGCGAAGCCCGCGAAATCGTTTCCGATCGCGATCGCATCCTCCGGGACGCCGAGGAAGAGTCCCGCATCATCGTCGGCCGCGCCGAGGAGAGCGCCTCGCATCTCGTCGAGGCACATGTCATTACCGAGGCTGCACGCGAGCGCGCCCAGGAAATTGCTGACGACGCCGAACTCCGCCTCACCCAGCGCGTCGAACAGGCGAATGACGACATTCAGATCCGCATCGAGGAATCGCGCGACCTCGCTCGTCAGCAGATGCAGGCCGCGGATGACTACGCCGCCGAGCTGCTCCATCGCCTCGACCGTCAGCTCCAGGCCTTCGTAGGTTCCGTGCAGGCCGGCATCGGTCAGGTCGAACCCGAGCGTGAACTACCCCCCGCGCCCTACCCGGGCGAATTCGACCCGGGCCCACCAAACCCCGGCAACTTCCGTTCAGACGACGCCTTCGGTTCTCTGCCCGAGGACGATCGCTACGCCGAAGAACTCACGCTCACCCGCCACGAACTCCCGGACATGGAAGTGCCCGAGATCACCCTGCCCGAACCCATCCTTGAGCCGCTGGTTGAGCCAGAGCCCGCCCCGGCTCCCGTCGTCATGGCCGAAGAAGAGGCCGAAAGCCTCCCCGTCTTTGTCGCCGAACCACCCGCCATCGATCCGACACCAGAAACAGAAACCCCGTCCCGTTTCGGTAACTCGATCTGGGGACGTTCCGAGGCCCCTGCCCCCACGGCAGAACCCGAGCCCGAGCCAGAACCCGAACCCGAGCCAGAACCGGCTGCGCCGGCTCCTGTTGCCCAGGATGAACCGACTCCCGAGCCCCCCGCCCGTTCTGGGTTCGCCACCTCCATCTGGGGCCGTTCCCCCGCCGCAGACGCTCCGCTCGATGTCACTCCACCTGCGCGGGCGAGACCGGAGCCAGAGCCGGACTTCGTCGACGAACCTGCCGTCACCGAGCAGGTCGCCGCCAGCCTTGACTCGGCCGTCGAGGCCGAAACGGATGACACTGCTGATGAGTCTGCGTCGGCTGAACCAGAGCCCGCCGCTGACGGCGGCGGTCCCTTCTCGTCACTCTTCAATCGCCCCGCGGCCGATACCCCACCACCATCCGCCCCCGCCAGATCACCCGCTACGGGCCGCCGTGCCGGTTCGCGGGGCGCCAACCTGCCCGGCGACAGTGGCAGACTCCCTGGCGCCAGCTCAGTGCCGCCGCCCGCAGCCTCGGGATCCCGCTTCGGTCTCTTCGGTCGTCGTGACCAGCCCGCTGCCAGCGTGGACACCGACATCGCTCCCGTCGTCGGATCGCCACAGCCCAACGGCGACGCCGTCGATGAACCTGACGAGAGCGACGAACGCTCCCCGGCGACCGGCTTCGGCTCCCGCCTCGGGCGCGCCAACCCTGCCGCGTCTGATGGTGGATTCGAGGATCTGCTCGCCCGGGCGCGCGAGACTGCTGACCCGCTGCCCGACACGCTCCCAGAAGATCTCGTCGATGAGGCCGACTCGAATCAGCCAGCAGCCGTCATCGATGACTTCGACAACCCGCCGCTCGATGACGACCCGGTCCGCGGCAACGACACGCCCGACGACGATCGCCCCGCGCCAGACTCACCCTAACCAACCTCGCTCCGAGGTCGTGCGAGACCGCCGAGTCGCGCGCTACTTCACCACGATGTTCAGAAGCCGTCCCGGCACGTAGATCACGCGGAACGGCTCCTTGCCGTCCAGCAGCTCCGCCCACCGCGGCAGCGCCTCCGCCGCCGCACGTGCCGTCGCTTCGTCTGCGTCCGGCGCAATCTCGATCCGGTCGCGCACCTTGCCGTTCACCTGCACCGGGATCTCCACAGTGTCTTGCACCATCAGCGCCGGATCGTGTGTCGGCCACGTCTGCTCGTGCACCGAGTAGTCGCCGCCGCGCCGCGCCCACAGCTCCTCAGCGATGTGTGGACACGAAGGAGCCAGCATCAGCAAGAGCGACTCCACCGCCTCGTCCCACGCCACCCGGTCCGCCTCACCGGCATTCCGAGCTGTGTGCAGCGCGTTGGTCAGCTCCATCAGCGCCGCAATCATCGTGTTGAACTGCTTGCCTTCGATGTCCACACTCACCCGCGCAATCGTCGAGTGCGTCACCCGACGCAGCTCTCGCGCTTCCGATGAGTCCGGCACGTCCACCAGTGCCGGCGGCGAGAGCACCGCGGTCCACACCCGGTTCAGCCAGCGAGACACGCCAACAATGCCGTCCACGTCGTACGGCCCGCCCTGCTCCCACGGCCCCAGGAACATCAAGTACGCCCGGAACGTGTCCGCACCCCAACGTGCCACCTGGTCGTCCGGCGGCACCACATTCCCACGTGACTTGGACATCCGACGTCCATCAGTCCCCAGGATCTGCCCCTGGCTGTAGTAACGCGTGAACGGCTCATCCCCCGGCACCAGCCCCATGTCCCGCGCCGCCTTGTAGAAGAACCGCGCGTACAACAGGTGCATCACCGCGTGCTCGGAGCCGCCCGTGTATTGATCCACCGGCAGCCATGCATCCGCCAGCTCCCGCGAGAGCGCCTCCTCGCGGTTGTGCGGATCGCAGTAGCGCATGAAGTACCACGACGAACACATGAACGTGTCCAGCGTGTCCGTCTCTCGCCGTGCCGGACCGTCGCACGCCGGGCAGGTCGTGTTCACGAACTCCTCGGACAGTGACAGCGGCGACTCGCCTGTCGGCCGGAACTCCACGTCGTACGGCAGCTCCACCGGAAGCTGATCCTCCGGCACCGGCTGAATCCCGCACTCGTCGCAATACAGCATCGGAATCGGTGCGCCCCAGTAGCGCTGCCGAGAAATCAGCCAGTCACGCATCCGGTACTGCACCGTCGACTCGCCCCAGCCCTGCTCCACCAGGTGCGAAACGATCGAGGCCTTCGCCTCCTCGTTTGGCGTCCCGTCGAACGAGGAGGAGTTCACCAGCACGCCCGGCTCCACGTACGCCTCGGACAAGGCGCCGCCATCCCACTCGGGCCCCGCGATCACCACCCGGATCGGAATCTCAAACTTCGTCGCGAACTCAAAGTCGCGCTGATCGTGTGCCGGCACACCCATCACCGCGCCCGTCCCGTACGTCGCCAGCGCGTAGTCCGCGATCCAGACCTGCACCCGCTCCCCATTCAGCCGGTTCACGCAGTGCGCCCCCGTGAACACCCCCGTCTTCTCCCGCTCCGTCGACTGCCGCTCGATCTCCGTCGCCCGACGCGCCTGCTCCACGTACGCCTCCACCGAGGCCCGCTGCTCGTCCGATGTGATCTGAGCCACCAGCGGATGCTCCGGCGCCAGCACCATGAACGTCACGCCAAACAGCGTGTCCGGCCGCGTCGTGAACACCCGGATCTCATCCGTCCCGTCCGCCGCCGGCTCCTCCAGCGCGAAACTCACCTCGGAGCCCTCGGAACGACCGATCCAGTTCCGCTGCATCGTCTTCACGTGCTCCGGCCAGTCCAGCTCCGCCGTCGGGATCAGCTCGTCCGCGTAGTCCGTGATCTTGAAGAACCACTGCTCCAGCTCGCGCTGAACCACCACGGAATCGCAGCGCTCGCACAGGCCGTTCACCACCTGCTCATTCGCCAGCACCGTCTGGTCCGTCGGGCACCAGTTCACCGGCGCGGTCTTCCGCTCCGCCAGCCCGCGCTCGTACAGCTTCAGGAACCACCACTGCGTCCAGCGGTAGTAATCGGGATCAGAGGAGTCCACCTCCCGCTCCCAGTCGAACATCGTCCCCATCGTCTGAAGCTGACCGCGCATCCGCACAATGTTCGCGTCCGTCCAGTCCTTCGGATGCGCATCGCCCTTGAACGCCGCGTTCTCCGCCGGTAACCCGAACGCATCAAACCCCATCGGGAACATCACGTTGTAGCCACGCATCCGGAAGAACCGCGCCAGTGCGTCCGAGGGCGTCATCGCGAACCAATGCCCCACGTGCATGTCGCCGGACGGGTACGGCAGCATCGTGAGCTGGTAGCGGTTCTCCTTGCCCGGTACCGCATCCGGCGTCCGGTACAGCCCGCTCTCTTCCCAGCGCGCGCGCCACGGCGCCTCAATCGCGCTCGGGTCGTAACGCTCCAGCTCGGGAGTCGCATCCGAGGTAGTGTCAGTCGTCATCGTCTGGCCTCGTCCATTCTCGCGGTCCGCGCCGCCTCAAACAGTTGGTTAAAAGCGAAGCGCGCCTCAGGGCGCGCATGAGCAGGCGACGTCGCGAAGGCGACGCCGCCTACATAAGGACGAGAAGCAGATCTTGGTTGGTCATGTTCACCATCGTGCGATCAGTATCTGCAGTTCCCGCTAGGGGAGTCAATAGCGCGTACGCGGCCCGCCACTACATCAACACCAAAATCACCGCCACCAGCAGCGGCACACCCAGGCTCACGACCCCGAGCAACTTCCGAGCTTCCTGCAGCCGTACCTCCGGCTCCGTCGCACGCGTCGCCCGACGCATCTGCCACGTCGTCAGCGCCACGTACACCAGGAACAAGCCACCGAGGATCGCCGCTGCCATAAAGCCTCCCAGCCCGTTCGCCCGCCCGAGCCTACGGGCTCACCAGCCTGACGATCGACCGCCCAAACCGCACCACATACACCTCACCCGCCGCGTCCATCCCGAACGACGAGATATTTCCGAGCCCATTCGCTACCACCACCGGCGCCGCCGATCCGTCAGCCGGCATCGCCCACACCTCGCCGCTGCAATAGTCGCCGAACACGTATGCCCCGGCGAGCTCCGGCACCGCCGAGCCGCGATACACCACCCCGCCCGTGATCGAGCACCGACCGCTCGAGTGGCTGTACGTCGCCCACGGCAACGCCAGTCCGCCGCTACTGCACCCGCTCGAGGGCGAGTAGCACGCGTTCCCCTCCATCGTGTTCCAGCCGTAGTTCCCCCCGCGGCTGACCACGCTCACCTCTTCCACCGCGTTCTGCCCAACGTCGCCCACCCAGAGCGCACCCGTTGCCGAGTCGAACGCCATCCGCCACGGGTTCCGCAGCCCCAGTGCCCAGATCTCCGGCAGCGCCCCGTCCGTATCCACCCATGGATTATTCGAGGGCACTACATACGGCTGTCCCGTGCTCGCGCTGCTCACGTCGATCCGGATCACCTTCCCCAGCAGCGTCATCATGTTCTGCCCGTTGCCCTGCGGGTCTCCGCCCGAACCGCCGTCCCCGATGCCCAGGTACAGCATCCCGTCATTCCCGAAGCGCACCGCCCCGCCGTTGTGGTTGCTGAACGGCTGATCCACCTCCAGCACCACCAGCTCGCTGCTCGCGCTCGCCACCCCGCCCGACACCGAGAACCGCGACAGCACCGTCCGTCGAGGCCCGGACGCGCTGTAGTACGCCCACAGGTTCCCGCTCGAATCGAACGTCACCGACAGCAGCCCCTGCTCCCCGCCGTACACCACCCGATCGCGGATATCGAGCATCGTCGACTCGCCGCTCCCATTCGCGTTGAACAGCGACACCACCCCCTTCTGGTCCGCGACGAACAGCCGGCTGCCGTACGCCCCAAACTCAATCGGCGCGTCGAACCCGGCGCCGCCCAGCGCCTCCACGCTCGTCACCGGCCCAATTCCCACCTTCGGCGGCTCGATCACCACCACCATCGATGTGTTCGCTGGCACCGCCCCGCCCGGATACAGGCCCAGGAAGCCCGCGTTGGCGAAAGCAGGTGCACCCACCAGGTACCCGATCAGCGACCCACTCACGCTCACCCAGACCGACGTGACATCGGGATCCGTCGTCGCGATCTCATCAACCGAGCCGCCATCCCACAGCGCCAACGCCACACCCGACGCAGGCAACTGCCCGACGAACCCGGCCGCCACCACCTCGTCGCCATCAGCCGATGCACCATCTGGAACCAACAGCACCAGTGACAGCGCTATCGTCGCCAGTAGAACGAACCCACGCTTGAACATCGGTCACCCCTCGTCGGACACGGCGGCGCTTGCTGGCCCGCCTGTTGTCACTCGGAAGTGTATCGGTCTGTCGTTAGCGACTCAGCGACAAGAACGCGTTCACAATCGTCTGCCGCAGCGACGCCGCCTCAATCCACGGCTGCTGTGGCTCGAACGCCAGCAACACGTTCTCGTTCCAGTACACCCAGCCGCCATCCACCTCGCACCCCGAAATCCGAGGGCTCGCCGCACCGCTCGAGGGCAGCACCCAATCCGCCTTCAGTGCGTCCCCGCCCGGGTACACCCACAGTGTGAAGTCCGGCCCGCGCTCCGAGGCGTATCGATGCGCACCGGATGCCTCCCCGAGACACTCCGAGCGCAACTCCGACAACTCGTAATCCACCCCACGCTGAGCCAGGGCATCCAGCAACTGACTCGCGCTGAACGGCGATCCGGTCGGCAGTGGTATCGCCGTCGGCTCAGCCGTCGCCGTCGCCACCGGCGTCGCGGTCGCAGTCGTTGTTGCCTCCGTTGTCGCCACTGCCCAGGGAGTCGCCACCGGTTCTGGCGTCGGCTCAGGCGTCGCCGTGACCGCTACCGGCGTCTCCACCGAAAGCACAATCACCTCTGGAATCACATACACCGGCGTCGCCGTCGGAATCACCGTCGCTTGATCCGCCATCACCGGCGCGGTGACCGAAGTGGCTTCCTGACCACTCGCTGACTGATAGCAGCCTGTGCTCCACAGCACAGCCAATCCCAGCAGCAATACCAGGGGCATTCCAGCTGTTCGTATGGTCGTCTGATCGCCCCTGGGGGCCTTCGAAGGCACTATCTGACTATCGACAGACTCACCCCGCGACCTGAGGGATAGCGCTTCACCACAAGCCGCTCAGTGCGATAGTTGAAGGAGGGAGGCTCACGTGACCCGCACCGTGGTCTTTGTATTCGACGGCCTACAGGCCGAACTCGTCACACCCGAGTTGATGCCGAACCTCTCACTGTTCGCTGCCACCGGCGCACGCTTCCAATCCCACCAGCCCGTCTTCCCCACCGTCACCCGAGTGAACGCAGCTTCGATCGTCACCGGCTGTTTCCCCGGCACCCACGGGCTCGCCGGGAACATGTCGCTGGTCCCGGAGTGGAGTCTGACCGAGCCAATGAACGCAATGAAGCCAGAGTTCCAGGAACTGCTCGCCAGCGGCGGACGGGTGCTCCTCGTGCCAACGCTCGCTGAATTACTCGCTGCGCATGAACTCGAATACATCGCCGTGGGGATCGGCACCACCGGACAATCCTTCGTCCACCACCCCAACGGTGAGGACGCCGAATTCGGCGCGTCCATTCATCCCCAGTACGCCCTGCCGGGGCCGCTCTTTCGCCACCTCGTCGCCCGCTTCGGCGCCTGGCCCGATCACGCCCTCCCAGATGTCGCGCGCATCGAGCAGATGATCGATATCACCACCCAGTACGTACTCGCCGAGCGCGACCCTGCCGTCACGCTCATCTGGAGTTCCGAGCCTGACAATTCACAGCACGGCTCTCCGCTCAACTCCCCCACCGTCCATCAGGCCGTCCACGCCGCGGACGCTGGCTTCGGTCGCCTCCTCGCCTGGCTCGAGGAAAACGATCGTGCCTCGGACACCAACGTCATCGTCACTTGCGATCACGGTCACACCACCGTCAGCGCCGTCATTCCCGTCGCCGAGCTACTCGCCGAAGTCGGATTCCCACGGCCCGGCGAACCCGGCGGCATCGTCGTCGCCAACAACGGAGGCGCCGCGCTCTTCTACATCCAGGGCCACGACGCCGAGATTGCGGACCGCCTCGCTGAGTGGCTCGTCGCCCAACCCTGGGCCGGCCCACTGCTTGCCGCCGACCGCTTCGACCGCATCCGCGGCACGCTCCCCACCTCCCTCGTCGGTCTCGATGGCCCCCGAGGTCCGGACCTCGCACTCTCCTTCGCCTGGAACGAGCGCGTCAATGAGCACGGCGCGGTCGGTCACTCCTTCGTCGCTGGTGGACCCATCGGACAGGGCCAGCACGGCTCAATGAGCCCTCAGGAACTTCGCACCTTCACGGTCGCCCGTGGCCCAGACTTCAAAGCCAATGTCTCCATCCCCTCTGTCACTGGCCACCCGGACCTCGCCCCCACCATCCTCCGTACCCTCGGCATCACACCGCCACCCCACATGGACGGTCGCGTCATCGAAGAAGCGCTGGCCGATGGTGATCCCACTTCTGACATGACCACCTCGGACCGCGTCGCCTCACGCACCGTCACCGGCGGCACCTACATGCAGCGCCTCACCGTCGCCCCCGCCACCCGAGGCAGCCACCTCCTCTGGGCCGACGCTCGCTTCGTCCGCGGCTAACCCACCTCCTCCAACCTCCGATCCATCCCCCTGCTAACATTGACCTCCGAGGAGGGGACGCACGCATGACCGCGGTCGACGAACTCCGCACCCGCGCTACCGACTCCGCCTCGATCGTCCACGAACTCGCCTCCTGGTCAGACGTCGCCGGCCTCGCACTCGAGATCGCGAGGGGTGGTCGCATCGCCATCACCCCCTCCCTCGCCGCCGACCAACCCGACCTTGTCGCTGCCCTCGATCGCCACCTCCTCGAGCCCAGCTCCGAGGCGCCCTTCTACTCCATCGCCGATGTCGCCGTCGGCATCGTTCGAGGCGTGCTCGCCGTCGCCGA
>JABIST010000371.1 GCA_018700215.1 Dehalococcoidia bacterium
GCGCGAAGCCCTCGCCATGTACCACGCCCGCTGGATCTCTGACCGCGACAAGACCGAACAAGCCCTCGAACTCCTCCAGGAAGAACTGGACCTCCCCCAACCGCCCGGTCGCATCGAGTGCTACGACATCTCCACCATCCAGGGCACCAACACCGTCGCCTCCATGGTCGTCTTCGAACACGGCCAACCCGCGACGAACGAGTACCGCCGCTTCCGCATCAAGACCGTCGAGGGCCAGGACGACTTCGCCTCCATGCGCGAAGTCCTCGGCCGCCGCTTCAAGCGCATCGCCGACCGCCGCAAAGAGCTGCGCGCAAGCGACACCGTCGAGCAAGCCGCCCCCGAGATCATCCCGCTCACCGCCGTCACCGAACCCAGCGAGTTCGGCGAGCCCGGAGAACCCGGCGAACCCACCGACCTCGTCGAGTTGCGTGAGTCCATCGAGGCCATCGAGGCGCTGGACGCCCTCGACTCGATTGACGCGGCCGAGCCGGCAGATGCCTCACCCTGGGACGCCGTCCCCGGCCTCGTCATCATCGATGGCGGCAAGGGCCAGCTCAGCGCCGTCCTCGATGTGATGCGCGACCTCGAACTCGCCGACATCCCCGTCTGCGGCCTCGCCAAGCAGTACGAGGAGATCTACGTCCAGGACGTCTCCGAACCCATCCGCCTCCCCCGCGACTCCGAAGCCCTCTACCTCGTCCAGCGCATCCGCGATGAAGCCCACCGCTTCGCCATCACCTACCACCGCCAGCTCCGAGGCAAGAAAGCCACCCAGTCCGTGCTCGACTCCATCCCCGGCATCGGCCCCAAACGAAAACGCGCCCTGCTCCGCAAGTTCGGCTCCGTCAAAGGCGTCCGCGACGCCACGCTCGAAGATGTCGCCGCCACCGTCGGCTTCACCCGCGGCCTCGCCGAAACGGTGAAACGCTCGCTCTGATCTGAGGCGATCGAATCCGCGGCGATACGAATCCCCTCAGGGGAGGAGGTCTCAAGTGCCGATCAGCGCGCTCGACCAGATGCTCGCCGACGTCTCCCGCCAGGTCCGCGACCCGCGAGTGCTCGCCGCCATGCGCAAGGTGCCACGCCACCGCTTCGTCCCCATCGACCAGCGTCCCTCGGCCTACGAGGACCACGCACTCCCGATCGGCAACGATCAGACCATCTCGCAGCCCACCATCGTCGGCCTCATGACCGAAGCCGCCCACCTCACCGGCGAAGAGCGCGTCCTCGAAATCGGCACCGGCTCCGGCTACCAGGCCGCGGTCCTCTCACACCTCGCCCGTGAAGTCGTCACCGTCGAGCTCGTCGACGAACTCCGCGAACGCGCCGCCGCACTGCTCACAGACCTCGGCTACCAAAACGTCACCGTGCTCGCCGCCGATCACGATTTGGGCGCACCGTCGCTCGGTCCGTATGACGTGATTCTCGTGACCGCGGCCGCGCCGGCAATCCCACCCCCGCTGATCGAGCAGCTCGTGATTGGCGGTCGCATCATCATCCCGGTCGGCACACGCTGGTCGCAGCAACTGATCGTCGCCACAAGGCACGCTGAAAGCATTGAGGAAGAATCGCTCGGCGGCTGCCGCTTCGTCCCGCTCCTCGGTCCGCATGGCTTCAAGGATTGACCACTCGCTGCTTCTCGCGTTTTCATCACATCTGCCACCATGACGTGTGCGTGACCTAGACGTGCCTCTCCACTCCCGCTATATGTAAAGCAGCAAGGACGCGAAACGCGCTGGCCGCAGGATGCGGCACATGCATACTGGCGCGGCTCCGGGCCCGGCTGATCGTGAGACTGGGCTCAGATACGGGGGAATCAGTGCTGGATCGAGTAGAAGACTTCCTGCACTACCTGTCCGCCGAACGCGGCTCCTCCAAGAACACAATCGATGCCTATCGAAACGATCTCACCAGCCTCTCGCGCTTCGCTGCCGCTCGGAAGCCCGCCGCCGTTGTTGGCGCCAACAACGGTGCCAGTAACGGCGCCAACAATGGCCACGCGACCGACGTGAAATCGATCGACCGACAACTCGTCCTCGATTTCCTCGCTGACCTCAACCAGCGCCAGTACGCAAAAGCCACCGTCGCCCGCAAGGTCGCCGCTGTGAAATCCTTCTGCGCCTTCCTCATCGATGCCGGTGACCTCACCTCCAACCCCACCGCCGAAATCGACTCGCCCCGCGCCCCCAAGCCCGTCCCGAAGCCGATGAGCACCACCGAGGTCGACTCCCTCCTCCGCGAGCCACTCAAGCACGAAACCCCCGAGGCCGGTCGCGACGCCGCCATGCTGGAGCTGATGTACGCCACCGGCATGCGCGTCACTGAACTCGTCTCTCTCAACCTGGACAGCCTCCACCTCAAGCCCTCCCCCGCCTACGTCCGCTGCGTCGGCAAGGGCGCCAAGGAGCGCACCATCCCGGTGCATGACAACGCAGTCCAGGCCATCGACCGGTACCTCGATGCCGCCCGCCCCGCGCTACTCAAGCAGCGCACCCAGTCCGCACTCTTCGTCAACCGTCGCGGTGAGCGCCTCACCCGCCAGGGCTTCTGGCTCATCCTCAAGAACTACTCCAAGGCCGCCGGGATCCAGACCCACGTCACCCCACACACCCTCCGCCACTCCTTCGCCACACACCTCCTCCGCGGTGGCGCATCCGTCCGCGACGTCCAGGAACTCCTCGGCCACGCCAACGTCTCCACCACCCAGGTCTACACACAGCTCGCCGACCAGCACCTCCGCGAGGTCTACGAGAACGTCCACCCCCGCGCCTAGCGCATCAGCGACTCACAGCGCGTAGCGCATCGCCTGACCACAGCGCCGGATCGCTGCCCTCCAACGCATCCCGGTTGTTCGCCGTCCCGACTCGCGCGATGATCCACCCAGCGGCAGCGGCAAGGGGAACTCATGAACATCCGTGAAGTACGTGCGCGGGAACTCTTGGACTCGCGCGGCAACCCCACGCTCGAAGTCGATGTCGAACTCGACAACGGCACCGTCGGCCGCGCCATGGTCCCCAGCGGCGCCAGCACCGGCGCCTACGAAGCCGTCGAACTCCGCGATGGTGACCCCGCCCGCTACAGCGGCAAGGGCGTCCTCACCGCCGTCGCCCACGTCCGAGGTGAACTCCGCGAGCTAGCGATCGGCAGATCCGCCGAAGACCAGGCCGCCCTCGACCGCGCCATGATCGAACTCGATGGCACCCCCAACAAAGGTCGCCTCGGCGCCAACGCCATCCTCGGCGTCTCGCTCGCCGCCGCCAGAGCCGCCGCGCTGAACGCGAACCAGCCCTTCTACCGCTACCTCGGCGAGCACTACGCGCCCGGCACCCCCGCCACCACACTGCCCGTCCCCATGTGCAACGTCCTCAACGGCGGCGCACACGCCTCGAACTCCACCGACTTCCAGGAGTTCATGTTCATGCCCATCGGCGCGCCCACCTTCCGCGAAGGCCTCCGCTGGGTCGTCGAGTGCTACCAGCAGCTCAAGAAACTCCTCGCCGATCGCGGCCTCAACACCAACCTCGGCGACGAAGGCGGCTTCGCCCCCTCGCTCGAAACCAACCGAGGCGCCATCACCCTCCTCGTCGAAGCCATCGAGGCCGCCGGCTACCGCCCCGGCGACCAGATCTCCATCGCCCTCGACCCCGCCACCTCCGAACTCTGGAACAACGGCAAGTACGAACTCGAACGCGAAGGCCGCACCGTCACCTCCGCCGAACTCGCCGAACTCTGGACCGAGTGGGTCCGCGACTTCCCCATCGTCTCCATCGAAGACGGCATGGCCGAAGACGACTGGGCCGGCTGGAGCCA
>JABIST010000307.1 GCA_018700215.1 Dehalococcoidia bacterium
AGCTAGCTGGTCGCGCGTCAGCAGCAGGAAGTCCTCGTACTCGTCAATGTTGCGCCGAAATCGCACACCCAGATCGACAAGCTGCTCCTTCAGCGCCTGCACCTGCTCGCGGGCCGCATGGTCCAGCTCGAATCCATTGCGACGAAAGTCGCGCAGCGCGAACTCAAGGTGCCGAGCCGATTCCCCTTCAAGCGCAGCGCCGGCCGAGGAAGCGGCAAACGCACGAACCGCCGCGTACACATCCTCCCGAAAACCGATTCGCGTACTGAACGAATCCAACTCCTTGCGGAACGCGAGGCCCGCCTCGCGAACCCCCTCGTCCGGTGCCACCTCAGCAAGGAACGCGTAACGACCACTCGCCTGCGTCAGTCGATCGTGGACAGCGTCCAGCGCAACCAGCGTGTTCGCCTCGGTCCGGTCTGCATCGGGCACCGCAACCAGCTCGTCCAGCGCCGCCTCAACCTCGGCGATCGCCGCTGCGCCCTGATCCCGAATCGTCACCGCGTCCACCGCCGCGTAGTCGAACGGAGCCGCCTCGGTCACAGTTCGTTCCGCGGTGGCTGGCGAAGGCTATCCAGGATCCGGTCCACCTCCACACCCACCGCACGCCGCGCCGCGGTCACGTCCTCCGCCATCGCGATCACATGCGATGCCTCGCTGATCACACCCATCATCAGGTGGGCAAGTACATCCGAATCCGCATCAGCCGCCAGGATGCCCTGCTCACTAGCCTGGCTCAGCGCCCCGCGCAGCAGGCCCAGCGCATAGTCCTCATCCAGCTCCCGCCACCGATTCCAGCCCAGCACCGAGGGCGCATCGATCAGCACAATCCGCTGCACCGTCGCGTCCATGTAATGGTCCAGATACTCATGAGTACCGCGGTGAATCCGCACCCAGATCGAATCCACCTCTGCCGAACCAGCAGCAGCAACAATCCGATCCCGCAACTCGTCCTGCAGGTCGATATACACGGCCTCAAACAGATCACGCTTGTCTACGAAGTGGTGGTACAGCGCTCCGCGCGTGACGCCCGCCTCTTGAACAATGTCCTCGGTACCGGTCTCCGCGTAACCACGTTCGCCAAAGAACTGGCGCGCCACCACAATCAGCGTCTGACGCGTACGCGCGGACTGTTCTTCCTTGTTACCGCTGCCGGTCATGAGATCTCCGATCACGGCTGCCGGCGGGAGGCCCGTCCAGCGCCAAAACTCATCCTCTCAGGCGGTCTCCATCGCCCACCGCCTGTCAGCGGTCACGTCGCAGCCGATTGTCCGATGCCCATCGCGGACGTGGTGGGCTCATCGTCCGGAACCCACGCGTCTGCCCAGCCTGAAATCGCCTCAATCGCCGGGGCCAGCGCTCGCCCCTTCTCCGTCAACCGGTACTCGATGCGAACTGGCGTCTCCGGGTACACCGTGCGCGTCACGATGCCCTCCGTCTCCAGCTCCTTCAGCCGTTCCGAGAGCAAACGATCGCTCAATCCCGGAACCGTGGCGCAGATCTCGCTGAACCGCGTCGCGCCACCCAGCATCGCCCGCACAATCGCGCCAGACCACCGGCGACCAATCAGCTCCACGGCGTGGTGGAATCGAGGGCAAAACGTCTCGAAGTGAGCCGGATCAAACTTGTCCATCGTCCAAGCATCTTACCACCGGTAAGCTACTTCGCTACGCCGTCGATCGTACAATCACCCTCCGAAGGAGGCTCGATGCGCGCTGTCCGCTGCCTTGAACTCACCGGCACCACCGGCCTCCGTCTCGACGACGTCGACCCGCCCGCGCTCGAGGCCGGTGGCGTCCTCATCGATGTCCACGCAGCCGGCGTCAACTTCGCCGACACCCTGATCACCCGAGGCGAATACCAGGAGAAGCCACCCCTCCCCTTCTCCCCCGGCATGGAGGTCGCCGGCACCGTCCGCGAAGTTCTCCCTTATGTCGCGAGCGTCTCCCCCGGCGACCGCGTCCTCGCCCAGCTCGACCACGGCGGCTTCGCCGAAATCGCCGCCGCCCGCGAAGAGGACGTCGCCCGCATCCCCGACGACATGGACTTCCCCACCGCCGCCACCTTCCCCATCGTCTACCTCACCTCCCACCTCGCCCTCCAGCACCGCGCCCGCCTCCAGCCCGGCGAAGTCCTCCTCGTCCACGGCGCATCCGGCGGCGTCGGCCTCACCGCCGTCGAGGTCGGCAAAGCCCTCGGCGCCACCGTCATCGCCTCCGCCAGCTCTCCCGAGAAGCTCGCCATCGCCCAGCAGCACGGCGCGGACCACCTCATCAACTACGCCGAAGAAGACATCCGCGATCGCGTCCTCGAACTCACCGGTGGCGCAGACGTCGTCTACGACCCCGTCGGCGGCGACTCCTTCCGAGCCTCGCTCCGCTGCATCAACCCCGGCGGCCGCATCCTCATCATCGGCTTCGCCAGCGGCGACGTCCCCCAGATCCCCGCCAACCACCTGCTCGTCAAAGACGCCTCCGCCCTCGGCCTCAGCATCGGCCAGATCCGCAAACACCAACCGAAACTGATCCGCCAATCCCTCGACGAACTGCTCGAGTGGTGGTCCAACGGCCTCCTCAAGCCCCTCGTCTCCGCCACCCACCCCCTCGAGGACTACGCGCAGGCCCTCGATGCCATCACCGGCCGTCG
>JABIST010000383.1 GCA_018700215.1 Dehalococcoidia bacterium
AGACCCGTACCGATTTCGGTCCAGAGGTCGATCCAGATGACCCGCTAATCGATGCACTGCGTGCCTGGCGCTCAGCACGCGCACGAACCGATGGCACCCCGGCCTACACGCTGTTCTCGGACCGCACCCTGCGTGAACTGGTCGGCTCACGGCCGTCCAATCGCGGCAAACTGCTCGAGACCTGGGGCCTCGGCGAGTCGCGAGTCGATCGCTTCGGCGACGAAATCCTCCAGGTCATCGCGGCCCACCAACCGGCCCACCCGTAAGAATCTCACCCAGTCCGGGCCACCCCGCTTGGCGCGGAGCGCCCGGACTGGCACTATGGCTCTTATCTACTTGTGATATTTCCCCGTGAAGCGAGGTATTTGATGAACCTGACAGTCACGGACCTGGCCCAGGAAAAGCTCTCCGCCCTCATGGAGGAGAACGACGCTCCGGCGCAGGCCATCCGCGTCTTCGCCCAGGGTGGCGGATGCGCGTGCAGCGGCCCCCAGTTCGGCATGGGCCTCGATGACCCACAGGCCACCGACTCACTGATCGAGTTCGGCACCCTCAAGTTCATCGCCGACCCCTCGTCCGCAGCAGCCCTCGAGGGCGCCTCGATCGACTACATCGATGACGTCATGCAGCAAGGCTTCTCCATCGAAGCGCCCAATGCAGCAGAGCTGATGGGTGCTGGTGGCGGCGGCGGCTGTGGCTGCGGCGGTGGTGGCGGTGGCGACGGCCACAACCACGGCGGCGGCGGTGGTGGCGGCGGCTGCGCCTGCGGCGGTCACTAAGACCAAAGCTGGTCAACAGACCACATAAAAAGGCCGGCCCATTGGGCCGGCCTTTTTATGTTCAGCGAGCGAACAAACTCAAGCGTCGGCCGCCAGACGCCCCACCAACTCCTCAATGTGCTGCGCAACCAGCGCCGGTGCCTCCATCGGAATGAAGTGGGTGTGCTCCGGCAGGTAGAAGTCCTCCGCGTTCGGAAACCAGTCCACCAGGTCCACCGCCGTCGGCGACCCGCTGAGTGCCGCCGCTGGGTTTTCTGGATCACGGGGCCGCGCCCGCAAGATCCGTACCGGCACCTCAATGCCGGGCGCCTCCGCGGAAAGATCGTGCTGCCCCACCTCGTACACCGCCGCCTCAACTACTGGCGGACAAGCGAGGTGAAAGCCATCGCCATCATCGTTCGGCAGCAGCCCGTACTCGCAGTAGTCCCGCAGCACCGCAGGCTCCCACGCGCTGTGCGGCTCACGCCCGCGAAACCGCTCGAACATCTCGTGCGCCGATGCCCACTCGTTACGTCGACGAATCACGAACAGGTGCGGACCGCCTCCCGGCTGCTCATCGTCGCCCTCGGCCTTCGGCATCCCCATGCTCTTCGTGATCGTCGGATCCACCAGCAGCAGCGCCGCGAACAGCCCCGGATCGATGCTCGCCGCCAGCGTCACCGAGTGCCCACCCATCGAGTGACCGATGCCGATCGCATCCGAGATTCCCAGCTCACGCAGTGCCGCAACAATGTCGTCCGCCACATGTGACCAGAGGTAGACGTCCTTGCCGCCCTCAATCGAAGGCACATCCGCACGCCCGTGCCCCCGCAGATCGAACGCGATCGCCCGACGCCCCGGGAGCCACCGAATCACCTCGTCCCAGCAGCGACCGTGAAAGCTCGTCGCGTGGGCAAACACCAGCGGCGGCCCCTCGCCGGCCCACTCGGTGACAGCCAGCTCCACACCGTCGCCCTGCACTCGGAACTCCCGAGGCGTCTCACCCTCCGGGCGACGCGATCGCTCGTCCTGCGACATCGGCTCTCCTCTTCTTCACACGTGAAGCAGGCACGATAGCCCGCCAGGCAAGCTCCGGCCAATCCAGACCTTGCCCTGCCCTGCTACTCCCCACTACGGTGCGGCAACCTCCCGTGAACCAATCGGGAACCGCAGCCGCAGGAAGACATCGTGGGCCTGGCGATCGCACTCATCCTCGCACTGCTGCCTTCGGCGCTCATCCTTCGCTACTTCATCAAGCGCGACGCATTCCCCGAGCCCCGCGGTGCCATCGTCAAGACATTCGTCTGGGGTATCGCCAGCATCATCCCTGCGGTCATCCTCGCGCTGATCCTGATCGCAATCGTGCCAAGCGTCTCCTCCGGCGATACCACCGGTGCGTTCGCCCGCGCAGCAGTGATCGCCTTCTTCGGCGCCGCAATCCCGGAGGAACTCTTCAAGTTCGCCGTGCTCTTCTTCTACTGCCGCCGGCTCTCCGACTTCGACGAGCCCATGGACGGCATCGTCTACGGCGTCACCGCCTCGCTCGGCTTCGCAACGCTCGAGAACGTGCTCTATGTCTTCGATGGCGGCATCAGCATCGCCATCATGCGCGGCTTCACCGCCGTCCCCGGCCACGCACTGTTCGGCGCGATCATGGGCTTCTACTTCGGCCTCGCCCACTTCCTACCGGGCCGGCGCAGGCTCTACTGGGCCGCCTACCTACTCCCCGTCCTGCTCCACGGCCTCTACAACACCCCGCTCATGGCTCTCGAATCCAACGTATCGGGGGCCTGGGCGCTGCTCTCCATCCTCGTGCTCGTTGTCGGCCTCGTCACAGCCAGGCGACTACACCGGCGGCTACGCTCCGCACAGGCGCCCCGAGCGCAGCGCGCGGCCCTGACCTAGGCAGGCATCGACCGCTACGGACCACGTCGCTAAACTTCGATCGTGCGGCAGGGTAGCTCAGAGGCCAGAGCAGGGGACTCATAAGCCCTTAGTCGGCGGTTCGAATCCGCCTCCTGCTACCACCGTAAACCCAGGGTTGATGGTCTCCAGCGGCCATCAACCCTGTTTACTTTCCTGAGCAATTGGGGCCATCTTGGGGACATTCATCCAATGAGATGGCCCATCGCCACCGCCGCGGCTAGCTGCATGCCTGGCAAGAGATGCTCGTATGTATTCATGGTGAAGGCTGCGGACGCGTGCCCGAGCCTGCGACTAACCACGTATATCTCGACCCCCACCCTGATCCAGTGGGTGGCGGCAGTGTGGCGCAGCGTGTGGAACACAACGGACTCGGGATTCGGGATTCTGGAGTCCCGAGCGTTCTAGGCTGGACCGGTACCCATGGTAGAAATTGCGAGGGTTCCACACCGTGCCTATTCCAGAAGGAAAGACGAAGTCGTTCCCTTACCAGATTCCCCCCAGCCGTAGACGAGTCTTCTGCTGAGTGATCCGATGGGTTCGCAGCAGCGCCGTCATCCGCTCTGACAGGTCGATCGTCCGAACCGCATGTTGAGTCCTCACCGGGGCGAGTTGGACTCCTTCTACTGGGAGCGTTCGCAACCCACGACGAACCGACAGTCTGCGCGCAATCTTCCCAGGTCAGAGCCAGCAACTCCCCCTGCCGAAGACCGGTGCTCAGCGTCAGCGCCATTGGAACCGAATGCCGAGTTTCCGATGCAGCCTCCAGGAGCAGCTTCACCTCTGCATCCGAAAGCGCCCGTCTCTCGGGTGGCGGGGCCACGTTCGGAGCACGGATTGACTCCGCGGGGTTCCGCCCGATGAGACCGGCAATAACTGGGTCCGCCAGGGCGCGGCTCAGCGCTCGCTACCCGTTCGCGAGGGCGGCCTCCTCGGTGGCGGCCAGCATGTCGGTGAAGTTCGCCGTCAGCATTTTGTCGATCAATGGGCCGGTGAATCGACCGATTGGGCCACCCCTGGGCACATATCGGTAGTCGAACGTGACCACCGTCCCGTCGTCGTCGGGCTCGAGCGTGAGCGTGGCCTCGGCCCGCTTGAACGGCACCAACACGCTCGGCTGATTCTGTGTGTCGATCCTGCGCCCCTCCTCCCAGGCGGTGACGGTTTCATCCATGCTGCCCATCGGCTTCAGTTCGACGCGGCGGCGAGCGCCCACGCCGCTGGTCTGGTCGCCGATGGCTCTCGTGGCCCTGAGGCCACTCCAATGGTTCGCGAGATTCGGGAAATCGGCGTACAGGGCCCATACGGAACCTGTGGACGCAGACATGCGGCGTTGCACCGTGATGTGACGTTCAGGCATGTGGATCACTCCAAGTGTCCGGCTGGCTGTAGGGCAGTGTGGCTGTCAGCGTATCGGCCAGATCGAGGACGCCCAGGAGAGTGCCAAATTCCAAGGCGAACTCTAACAGGAAGCCGATTCACCGCCGGGCCACGTCCTCTTGAAGTAGCTCCCGGTTCGATGGTCACGCTCCCCCCCTCGTGTGAGGGCACCAGGTGCGGGCTGCCAGGTTCGATGGACTTCGGACACCGTTAGGTGCTCTCGCGAAAGGTAGAGCCTGGAGCCTTCGCTCCCGAAGGCCCTGCTGAACCGACCCCATGGGGGCCATCCCGGGGACATTCGCGCCACCAGAGCCCAATATTGGGCAGCACGAGGCGGGATGGCGAGCGATGTCGATCCCTATTTCAAGGACCCCGGCACCACTCAACGAAACTGCTAACACCTAGGAGAGAGAACTCATAAGCCCTTAGTCAGCGGTTCGAATCCGCCTCCTGCTACCACCGCGACTACAGAGGGCTGACGGCGCGGATGCGCCGTCAGCCCTTGTTCGTTCCACCCTCACCGCACCCACACACCCGCCGTGACTCCGCCCCACGATCAACGATCTCTACCCGTCCCCGTCAGAAAATCAGGGATTTCCCCGGGCATTGAAGCCGCGCTCTCCAACCGAGAATCCCCCTAAGCGCAAAGGATGCGTTGGTTATAGAACCACCTCGGAAGGAGCCAAATCATGGGTCGAGGACTAGCTACTCTGGTGATCGGCGCGATCACCCTCTTCGCAGTCGGAGGCGCAGCCTTCACCGCTGCCAACACCACGCCGGACAGCTCGGCTGGTGAAAATCTGACGGCGATCATCTCGGGATTCACCATCTCGGGTATCACCTACACGCTGAACGCGGCGACCCCGACGGACATCGACACCGTCGTGTTCACGGCGCAGTCTGATCACGCTGGGCCGTGGCCGGCCGCTCTCGGCACCAAGCTCGGTCGATTTACCGCCACCGCTGCCGCCTGGTACGTCTGTGCAGACAACGCCGGTGGTGCGGCAGCAGGCACGTACGTCATCACCTGCACAACTGATGGCACGGCCAACGGTGGCTTCTACTACGACGGATCCACTGCTTCCGTGCAGCTCACGGTCACGCCGGCCGTCGAGTTCGACACCATCCTCGTCCAGTAGCGCTGGACACGCTCCCTACGAGGAATTCCGCCTCCCGCCCGGGCCACA
>JABIST010000386.1 GCA_018700215.1 Dehalococcoidia bacterium
ACCGCCGGAGGCCACGGCGGCGCGATGCTCGTAATCGCCGATGAAGCCGCAGCCGTAGCCGCCCGCGCGCAACGGGACGCCGCCGGCGGCACGATCGATCAGACCGCCGCTCGCATCGCCCTCGCAGAGCTGCGCGGCGCTGCCGACGAACTCAGCGCCCGCCGCCAGCTCGCCTGGGAGCTGACCTTCGATCTGCGTGCTCGCAAGGGTGTCAGCGGCATGTCGCACTCCCGCTGGGTCATGCACGCCTATGACGGTTATGTCGTCCGCATCCGTGGCCTGCTCTGGAAGCGTCCGCTCGACGAGACCATCGCCGCCCTCATCGCCGAGGGCATCCCCTGCGAAGCCGCCTTCGCTGTCTCGCTCCATCTCGACCCTGACGTCATCGCCGCCCTCGGCGACGACCCACGTATCCAGGACGCTGGCTATCCTGTCGCTTCCCGCCTCCCGAACGAGGCGCTCGTTCTGCCGCTGCACGGCGCAATGACCGACACAGAGATCGCCGATATCGCACGCGCGCTTGCGAAACTGGAGACCGCCAGCACCTCGTCTGGTACATGATCCTCAGTCAGATGAAATGGAACCACCGATGAGTGACGACGAACCACAGCAAGAGCCCATCGCCGCCCTCGTCGCGGTCGATTTCACTGCCGACGAGCTGAGGCTGCTGCTCACCACGCCCTCGCAGGAGCTGATCGCCAACGAACGCTGGCCGCTCCCACAACTCGACGACGAGACTGCCTGGGCCTGGGAAGTCGGTGGTCGCATCTCCACCATCTTCGCCCGCGATGGTGCGCCGCTATACGCGCTCGGCATCGGCGTCGCCTGCCCGGGGTTCGTCGACCCGACTCGCGGCGTCATCATCGAGAGCCGCGCGCAGCAGTCCTGGGACGACCTGCACGTCGTCGACTCCGTCCGTCGCCACATCGACGCCCCCACGGTCGCCCTGGACCGCGCTCAGGCCGCCCTCCGAGGTGAAATGACCCTCGGTGCCGCCATCGGTCACAACGACGTGCTCTACGTCTCTGCCAGCGGCGACGGCCCTTCGGCAGCGATACTCATCGCCGGCACCGTCGTCCGCGGCGCTCACCAGCGGCCCGGCCTCGCCCCACCCGCCGATGAAGATGGCACCATCGACCTCGAAGTGCTCGCCGCCTGGATCGGCGACGCCGCCGCCCTGCTCGATACCGCCATCGTGATCCTCCAAGCTCCCGAGGAGCAGGCAGAAGCGCTGCTCGCGGCCGTCCACGAGGCCGCGGCGGGCACCGGCGCGATGGCCGAGATCGTCGTCTCCGAGCTAGGAGGCCGTGCCGCTCTCTTCGGCGCTCTCGACGCCGCCGCCATCGTCTCCTACGAGGGTGAGCGCGACGCATGACGAACCAGCCCGGGGGCCCACCCCACGCCGTCGTCGCCTTCGATCAGGCGCAGACTGGCACCCTGCTCGGCGTCTTCGCCTGGGTGCTCGGTGGTCTCGAAATCATGGCAGACCGCGCTGAGGCCGTCGGTGAGCCCAGCCTCGTCGAGATGAAGAACACGCTCACGCCGCGCCTCGAATCGCTGTTGCAGACCGTCACCAACGCCCGCAAGCGCTCGCCGCTCACCCCCATCGGACAGATGGAACCGGAAGTCGAAGCCGCATACGGCGCCGTCCGTCAGGCCTTCGAGGCGTGGATCGAACTGACCGCTTTCGATACCGCGCAAGCCGCGATGGAGACGCACACCGACGGTGCCGAGAGCGCAACCGACGAACAGGACAACTAACCCCGGGAGAGTCGTCGCTCAGCGTGGCCGCGACCGGACGCCCAACCAGATTGCACCGACGAACACCGCGAGTCCCGCGCCATACCCCACAACCAGCAAGGCCAGGTTCGCGCTCGCCGGCCATGTGTCATCACCAAACACCGCAATCCACAACACCGCGTACCCAACAATGATGACCGCGAACGCCACGGCGATCCCCGCAGCCGCTCCCACCAGCCCAGAGACCACGATTCGCAAGAGCAGTCGAGAGCCTCGAGGCATGAGCGGGGTTAGTAGCCGCGGTACTTTGATGCCAGCGGCAACCGCCGGTCACGCCCAAACGCACGCGTCGAGATCTTCACGCCTGGAGCGGCCTGTCGGCGCTTGTACTCGTTGCGATTGATCATGTCGATTACCCGCCGCACCGTCTCCTCCTCGAAGCCCCGCGCGACAATCGCCTCCAGAGACAAGTCGTCTTCCACGTAGGCCTCGATGATCGGATCGAGGATCGCGTACTCGGGCAACGAGTCGGTATCGAGCTGGTCCGGTCGCAACTCCGCCGAGGGCGGCTTCTCGATCGAGTTCGTCGGGATCACGTGGCTCACCGTGTTCCGATAGCGCGAGAGCTGCCACACCATCGTCTTCGAAACGTCCTTGATCACCGCGAACCCGCCCACCATGTCGCCGTACAGCGTCGCGTAGCCGCACGCGTACTCGGACTTGTTCCCAGTGGTCAGCACCAGCGACCCGTTGTGCTTGTTCGAGAGCGCCATCACCAGCATCCCGCGAATGCGCGATTGCAGATTCTCCTCCGCCGTCCCCGGCTCGAGGCCATCGAACTCGCGCGCCAGCGTGTCCAACGCCGCATCATGCATCGGCTCGATCGGCAGCGACGCCATCCGAATCCCCAGATTCGTCGCCAGCTCCACCGCGTCCGCAATCGATCCCTCCGAGGAGTAGCGCGACGGCATCGATACCCCTGTCACGTGATCCGGCCCCAGCGCGTCCACCGCAATCGCACCCACGATCGCCGAGTCGATACCGCCCGAGAGCGCCACCCACACGTCCTGGAAGCCGCTCTTGTGCACGTAGTCGCGCGTTCCCAGTACCAGCGCGTTGTACACCTCGGCAACCGGGTCCGGCGCTTCCACCGAGTGCTCCACCAGCGCCTCGCGCTCACCCTCAAACGTCGCCGAAATCATCGCCGGTTCAAGCAATTCTTCGGTCTGCCGTCCACGTCGCAGCCGCGATTCGTGGAGTTGCTCCTGCACGATCTCGTCGACCGCGATGTCCACCACCAGGAGGTCTTCCCTCATCGACGCGCCGCGTGCCACCAGCCGCCCCTCCGCGTCCACCACCATCGAGTTGCCGTCGAACACCAGCTCGTCCTGACCGCCCACCTGGTTCACATAGACCACGGCCACCGTGTTGTCCGCGGCACGCGTCGAGATCATTCGCTCGCGATACTCGGTCTTCTCCGCGTAGAACGGTGAGGCGTTCAGATTCAGAATCACCTGTGCCCCGGCTAGCGCCTGAGCACGTGCCGGCCCGCCCGGGTACCACATGTCCTCGCAGACGGTGATGCCCATCGGTACCCCGGCGATCTCGAACACCTGCGTTCCATGTCCGGCATGGAAGTACCGTTCTTCGTCAAACACGCCGTAATTCGGCAACATCTGCTTGTGGTACATCCCGGCCACCCGGCCGTCATACAGCACCGCTGCCGAGTTATAGAGATGCCCGTCATAGTCCAGGCATCCCACCACCAGCGGTGGCAGCCCCTGCGCCTCATCCGCCAGTCGCTCCAGCCGTCGCTGCGCCTCATCAATGAACGAGCCGCGAATCAGCAGGTCCTCTGGCGGGTACCCCGTCAGCGCCAGCTCCGGGTACACCACAACGTCCGCCTGCGACTCCGCCGCCTGCTGTGCCGCCTCGATGATCCGCGCGTGATTCCCATCGAAATCACCGACGGTCGTATTAAGCTGGGCAAGCGCGACGCGCAGTTTCTGCACCGATCGAATCCATTCGCTCTTCGGCTTTGTGTACTTCTTACGCAAAGCCGTCAGATGTTTAGCCTAGATTCCCTCACACCGGCCCGTCAATGGGGTTCCCGAGTGCCCCCTGGATCAACAAGAGCCGCTTCCGCGGCCCCTGACTCACTCTCATCCGATAGCAACGTTGCTACAGCGCGCGAACCTGCTCGAGCAGGAATCTTGCCCCGTGCCCGCCCGACTCGATCACCCCGCCGCCGAGCGCATCTGAAGGGTCATGTCGGAACAGGGCCACCAGCGCAATTAGAATCGCGCCACCGAGCAGCAATCCGGTCAGAAACATCCACGTGAACAGCCGCGACTCGAATTTCAGGTGCATGAACAACGCCACCACCACCACAAACTTCACCGCGGACAGGATCAACAGCGTAGGGACCAGCAATGAGCCGAGGCCTGAGTAGGACACCCAGAGCTCCACGGCCGTAATCACCGTCAAAACCAAACCAATGATGATGTATTGCCGCGGATTCAGCGGAGAGCCGTGGGCCTCCGTGACATGACCGTCGCTCGCCATGCGTACGTCCTCTGCTACTGCGGAATCAGGTAGATAATCGTGAAGATGATGATCCAGACGATGTCAACGAAGTGCCAGTACAACCCGGCAATCTCCACGTGTGTGCCCGCATCCGATCCAAGACCGTTGCGCCGGGTCGATCCAATCAGTAGGGAAGTCAGGTAGAGAACACCAATCCCCACATGCGTCCCGTGGAAGCCCGTCAGTAGGAAGAACGAAGAGCCGAACTGGTTGGTGCTGAGCGTCAACCCCTCATGCACGAACACCGTGAACTCGTAGGCCTGGAATCCCAGGAACCCCACCCCCAGCAGAATCGTCGCCAGAAGCGACAGCTTCATCATCAGGGGGCGGCCGTGCTGCGCACCAAACACTGCCAGCACCATCGTCACAGAACTCATCAGCAACACGAAGGTGCTCGCGGAGGTCAGTGGGATGTCCAGGACCTCTGCCGGCAACGGACCAATAAGCGACTCACCTTGGAAGATCAGGTACGTGGAAATCAGCGTCGCGAAAAAGAGGCACTCAGATGCCAGGAAGATCCACATAAGCAGCATGCGGTTGTCGACACCGGTTGAGGTGTGATGTCCCGCTTGGCCTGCGTCGCTTGCTGCCGCCATCGTTGCTCCTCGCGCCTGCGGTCAGGCGTACTCCGTCTGCGTTCGATCGTTACTCGGTTGGCTCCAGCGCCCAACCCCAGATTGCGTACACAGTCACCGCCACGCCCAGGCCAGCCACCGCAAGGTGAGAGAGCGCGCCCACACCAACCAGAGCCAACCCCATCGCGAGAACGAGCGGGAAGTAGGACGGTGGCGGGAGGTGAATGTGCAGATGCTCCGGGGCTGCCGGCTGCACGATGTTGTGATCGCGGTCGTACCACAGCGGATCGCGATCGCGAACCTCGGGAATCACATCGAAGTCATGCTCAGGCGGTGGTGAGGTGGTCGCCCACTCCAGGGTTGATCCTCCCCACGGGTTATTCCCCGCGGTCGGCTCCTGCCGCATGGTCATGAAGAAGTTGACGATGAACACCAGGAAGCCCAACGCCAGCGTGTAGGAACCAATCGTCGCCACCAGGTTCCACGTGTCCCACCCAAATCCAGAGTCGTAGGTATAGATGCGGCGCGGCATCCCGGACAGGCCTAGGAAGTGCATGGGGAAGAACGTCAGGTTGGTCCCCACGAACAGCAGCCAGAAATTCACCTTGCCCCAGGTCTCATCCAGGAAGCGTCCGGTCATCTTTGGGAACCAGTAGTAGATGCCCGAGAAGATTCCCATGATTGCGCCACCGAACAGCACATAGTGCAGGTGCGCAACAATGAAGTAGGTGTCTTGCTGTTGTGCATCTACTGGCGGGCTCGCGTGCATCACGCCGGAGATGCCGCCAATCGTAAACAGTGCGATGAACGCAACTGAGAAATACATGGCAACGGTGAAGCGGATCTGGCCGCCATACATCGTCCCCAGCCAGTTGAAGATCTTAATCCCTGTGGGAACACCGATTGCCATCGTGCTCGCCGAAAACACCACCTGCGGCACCGTGTCCAGCCCCGTGGTGAACATGTGGTGGCTCCAGACCGCGAAGCCCAGCACCGCAATTGCCACTCCAGCAAATACCACCGCCGAGTAGCCGAACAGCGGCTTCCGAGAGAAGACCGGCAGCACCTCGGAGACGATACCCATCGATGGCAGGATGAGGACATACACCTCAGGGTGACCGAACACCCAGAACAGGTGCTGCCAGAGAATCGGGTCACCACCCACCGATGGCGAAAAGAACGTCGTCGAGAAGTTGCGGTCGAAGTACAGCTCAATCAGCGCCACCGTAATCACCGGCAGCGACAGAATCAGCAGGAAGTTGACGACGATCGTCATCCACATAAACACCGGTAGACGCATCATCGTCATACCCGGCGCACGCATGTTGATGATCGTCACCGCGAAGTTCAGCGATGCCATCAGCGATGAGGTGCCCATGACAGCAAGACCAACGGTATAGAAGTCCATGCCACTGCTGATGTGGTACTGCGACGAAGTCAACGGTGCGTAGCCGAACCACCCGCCGCCCGGCGCTCCACCAAACACGAAACTACTGGTCAACAGCAACGCGCCTGAGAGGAAGACCCAGAACGACAGCGCGTTCAGCCGCGGGAACGCGACATCACGAGCGCCAATCATCAGCGGGATGAAGTAGTTGAAGAACGATGCGCCCATCGGCATCACCGCCATGAAGATCATGGTCAGTGCGTGCATCGTGAAGAGCTGGTTGAAGCGGTCCGCGTCCACCACAGTGCCGTTCGGCACCGCGAGCTGGGTCCGAATCGTCAAGGCTTCGAGTCCACCGAGCAGCAGGAACAGGAATCCGGTGATCCCGTACATGATGCCAATCTTTTTGTGGTCGACCGTCGTCAACCACGTCCAAAGACTGGCTTCCTCATGTGCCTGCGGCAACGTGCCTGCGGCAGTGGCCATCTCGATCCTCCGCTGACGTGTGAGCGCCGGTGCGCTCTACTGCAGTCCTTGTAGGTATGCGACCAATTGTTCGATCTGGTCGCCGCTCAGGTTCAAGTTCGGCATCTTCGAGCCCGGCTTCACTTCTGGCGGGTTCGTCAGCCATTCCGCCAGGCCGTCGGCATCGTTGTCGACAATCCCCGAGGCAATCTGCCCGCGACTACCGACGTGTGTGAGATCCGGACCAATCACACCCGCGGCGCCAGTGCCCCGGATCGTGTGGCAGGCCGCGCACATCGTCGTCGCAAGGCCCTCGCCAGCTTGTGCCAAATCGCCAACAGCAGGCTGAGCCTCAGCCGTCTGGGCCGCTACCCACAACGCGTAGTCAGCCTCGGTATCCACAACCACACGGAAGCGCATGTTCGCGTGGGATGTGCCGCAGAACTCAGCACACTGTCCGTAGTACTCACCTGGCGTGTTCGGAGTGAACCACAGCCGGTTGTTGTGCCCCGGAACCATGTCCACCTTGCCCGCAAGCTGCGGCACCCAGAACGAGTGAATGACGTCCACCGAGCGCAGCTCAATGTTCACCGGTCGCCCAACCGGGATGTGCAATTCGTTCGCCGTCACCAGACCTTCGTCCGGGTACTCGAACTCGAACCACCACTGGTGGCCGGTCGCCACAATCTCGATCGCGCCATCAGGCGCGTCCGCAGTCATGTCTACAATCACCTGGAAACTTGGAATCGCCATCAAGATCACGATCACAACCGGGATCAGCGTCCAGACAACCTCAAGCTTCGGGTTGCCGTGGATGTGGGATGCAGCCTCGCCACCTGGGCGCTCACGGAAGATGAAGCTGAACGCCAGCGTCAGCGCCAACACCGCTGCCATCACGATGCCCGCGAGGATCCACACCAGCGTATACACGTCGTGAATCTTGATTGCATTGTCCGATTTGGGATTGAACGTCGTCTGCAGGTGGTCTACCGAACCTGCAAAGATCACCCAGAGGACTGCTGAGAGA
>JABIST010000388.1 GCA_018700215.1 Dehalococcoidia bacterium
CGGCTCCCCGCGACGGGCTGGTGAATCCTCGGGTGCTGGAGTTGGACCAGGCGTTGGCTGACGGCCGACTGAGTGAAATCGACGCAGCGTATCTGTCCCGGGCCGAAACGTAGTAGGCGGCGCTAGTCCCCGACTCTGGCGACAGCGACTGCCTCACCATTGTGCGAGGCGCTGACGAGGCGGCGCTCGATCAGCTCGATGTGGCGCGGGGTGCCGGGGTTTGGCGAGCCATCGGTGTGGCCGAGCATCAGAATCTCGGCGTGGAGGCGATCACGCTCCAGATCGAGCAGCGCGACGGTGCCCAGGCGGGTCTCTTTATGGTGGAGCAGGTTGGGGCTGCCGGAGTTGATCAGCACCACACCATCCCGGTATTCGAGGCGTTCGACGTGGGTATCTCCGGCGATCACGATGTCTGGCGTGAGTCCGGCGAAATCGCGGGCGATGATCTCTGACATCGGACGGTCCTCGCGGCGCAGGTCGTGTGCCATTGCAATCTGCCAGCCCTCGATCTCCAGGACCTGCCGGTCTTCCATTCGCGGATCTTCGAAGACATCGTGGTTACCGCGGGCGGCGCGGATGGGGGCGAACTGCTCCATCCAGTCGAGGACGGAGGGACGTGAGACGTCGCCGCCGTGGAGAATCAGTTCGACACCGGCAAGGAATTCGCCCACCTCGGGGCCCAGTTCGTCGAGCGAGTGGATGAGTGAGGGCAGGTGTGTATCGCTGATGAGGCCGATTCGCATCGGCATACCGTAGCGGTGACCCCGTGGGCAGTCGAATCGCACCGTGGGTGGGGCCGCAGGCGCGGCTCGGTGGGAGGCCATTCGGCCTCGCTACACACAGCGTGTCCGCGCACGGATACAATTTGAAGTACCAACATGAACGAAACGTCAGCGAGGTGCTGACGAAGCAGTGTCAGATAGTTGTACTGAGCCGGTTGGCCAGTTGTTCATGGCCGGCTGGTCATTGTCACAATACTGACAGGTGAGCGAAAATCAAGGGCCCTCCGAATCATCTTGCTCCGACCACGGAGCGAGTGCCGCCGGCATGATCGGTGCGGCTCGGAGTAGTCAGAATCGGGTTCCGATGATCGCGACCGATGGTCTAGATCTGTTCGATTCGCTCGGCCGGCTCGCCGATCTGGCCGGCGAGGCGAACGATCTCCGAGAAGTGCTGGACCGCGCCGTTCTGATGGTCGCGGAGACAACTGACGCGGACCTCTGTCTGATCGTGGAATCACCGACTGCAACATCGAATGTGGCGCCCGTCCTGGCGCAGTCGAGGTTCGATGCTGACGCCATCGGTACGAGCGAGTTGACCTCGTGGGTCGCGCCGATCGCGAGGCGGGTCAGCGGAACGAATCGACCGCTGCTGCTGCAGACGGCGGACGCCTCTGACGGCGAACTACGGGCGATGCTCAGCGCGGGCGGGTTCGCTTCGGCGGTTGCAGCACCGGTACCGGCCGAGGGACAGAGCCCGCTGGTACTGGTTGCGTTCTCCGTGACTCCGAACGGGTTTGCCAACGCGGATCTGGGCTTCGTTTCATCGATGTCCAGCATCCTGGCTCTGGCTCGCCGGCTGAGTGACGGCGACCACGAAGTGTCGCCTGAGCCTGTAGCCGGCTCGGATCTGGCACGCGCTCAGCGCATGGCTGGGCTGGGTGGCTGGGAGCTGGATCTCACCGCCGGCGCGCTCCAGTGGTCGGATGCCGCCTACGAACTGTTCGGCCTCAGCAAGCAAGACACCGCACCGACTCAGGAATTGTTCGATTCGTTGGTGGACACACGCGACAGTGAACGACTCCGCTCTTCGCTGCGGGAGACACGGCTGAGCGGTGTGCCAGGGGTGATCGAGTACCGGATTACCCGGACGGACGGCTCGTCCCGTTGGTTGCGCCAGGAGCACGAACTGATCGAGGGCGGTTCGGAATCGCCACGGATGATCGGCACGATTCACGACGTGACCTTGCAGCGGGAGACCGCGGATGCGCTACGTCACAACGACGAGCGGCTGCGGGCGGTGCTCAACGTATCGGCGATCGGGATTGCGATCGTCGAAAACGATGGGCGCACCGTATATCGCAACCGCGCGTACACGGACCTGCTGGGCTACAGCAACCAGGAGATGGAACAGCGCACGCTGGAAGAAGTGGCGACTGCCGCTGATCGATCTCGAATCAGTGATCTCCGGGCACACCTGGCGCAGGGCGAGACGCACGTTGAGTTGGATTCACCAGCCGGCTTCGTCCGAAAAGATGGGACTATCACCTATCTGGATGTGTCCGTGACGCGGGCCGGGGCGGGCAAAGACACGGTGCGGGTTGTCAACCTGCGGGATCGCAGCGAACAGGTGACTGCTGAACTCCAGATTGCCGAGGGAGAAGAGCGGTTCCGCAAGATTTTCGACACAGCCTCGAGCGGTCTGCTGATCCTGGGAACGGATGGGCGACCGGAGACAGCCAATCTCTCGTTCCGCGAGATCTTCGGAGTTACGAGTGACGACATCCGTGAGCGATCGCCCCAGGAGTTCATCGTCTCTGAACAGCAGAGAAGCGATGTCACTGAGTGCATTGAGGAGCACCTGCGTGGCGAGTCAGGGAGTTGCGCCCACGTCCTAGATATCCGGCGGCTGAGCGACGATGCACCGAAGACTGTGAGCGTCACCTGTCAGACGCTCATGAATGAGGGCGAAGTACGCGGAGTACTGGCTGAGTTCACGGACCTGACAGAAGCCCTGGATACGCAGCGCGCGCTGCAAGCTAGTGAACGACGACTCCGTGAGGCTGGCGAAGTAGTCAGGCTTGGACATTGGGAGTGGGATGTCAGCGCGGGCGAGATCACGGCATCCGAGCTGATCGCCCCGCTGTTCGACGGCATCACGCGCTCGGATCTGTTCTACGAACGGTACATGGGGCTGGTTGCCCCAGAGGATCGTGACCGGGTGAAGGCTGCCAGCGAAATCGCGTTCGGCGGCGGCGAGTCGTTCGATCTGCAATACACGGTCCACCCACGAGACAGCGAACCGATGGTTCTCCACGAGGTGGTGCAGATCGAGTTCGATGAACATGGCGAGACCATCCGCGCGCTCGGGATCGTCCAGGACATCACGGATCGCGTGACCGCCGAACGAGCGAGCGCCGAGAGCGAATCTCGCCTGCGGGCGATCTTCGATGCATCTCACAACGGGATCAGCTTCTTCTCTGATCGCCGAATGCCACCGTTCCGGAACCGCGCGTTTGCAGAGATGCTTGGATACACCCTGGAAGAGACGCGCAACCTCTCGCTTGGTGCGCTACTACCGCTGGACGAAGACCGTGACTGGATCGATCAGCTCTGGGAGCGAGTGGGACAGGGCGAGCCAGCGGGCGACCTGGGCCTGAAGCGATTCGTGCACAAGGACGGGCACATTATTGACGTGGACATTCGCCTGTCTGATGTCGTCGTCGACGAGAACGTAATCGGTCATGTCGCGGATGTCCGCGATGTGACGTCGGAGTTGGCGCAGCGGCGGGCATTGGAAGAGAGCGAGAGTCGGGCGCGACTGATCTTCGAGACGACATCCAGTGGGTCGCTGCTGATGCGATTGAACGGGGACATCCAGATCGCGAACCAGGCGTTCTGCGACATCCTGGGGACGACGATCGACAATGTCAGCACGCTGAAGGTGCACCGCATCATCGACCGGCAGGACGTGAAGTCAGTCTTCGATTTCTTCCGCGCACGGCTCCGTGGGGATCTGACGAACCCGCGTGATATCAGCGTCAGGCTGAAGCGACTGGACGACGGGCGGATGCGGACGCTGCGAGTGGATGTGCGGCCGTTCATCGAAGACGGTGAAATCGCAGGGATGCTCGCTGATGTGCGGGACGTCACGGAACACACGGAAACCATCCACACTCTGGAAAAGAGTCAGGCCCGTCTGGCGCGAGCGCAGGCGAATGCGCGTATTGGTGGCTGGGAATTGGATGCCGTCACCAACGAATTGCGGTGGAGTGACGAACTGTACCGCCTCATGGGTCAGCAGCCCGCTGAAACGCCGCTGACGATCGGTGACCTGCTGCATGGTGTCCACCAGGATGACCGTGCACGGTTCATTGAAACGTTCGAGCAGGCTCAGCAGACGAGTTCCCCATTCGACATCCGCCTACGATTCGCAGGCGGCGATGGCCAACCGCGGATCGTGTGGTCGCGCGGCGACCTGATCGTCGACGAAGCGGGCGAGCCGCTGCGTTGGGAAGGCACCACTCAGGACATCACCGAGTTAGCGGAGGCCCAACAGGCGCTGACCGAGGGCGCTGCACGATTGGAGCTTGCTCAGTCACAGGCACATGTGGGTAGCTTTGGCCGCAACCTGATGACGGGCGAGGTGTACTGGAGCGACGAACTGTATCGGCTCCTTGGTCATGAGCCACACGCGATTGAGCCGTCGATCGAGAACATGTTCGCCGCACTGCACCCAGACGACCGGGATCGATTCCGTGAGGCGACGCGCGACGCGGTTCGGACCGGCATCGATCGGTACGACCTTCAAAGTCGCTTCATCCGACCGGACGATGAGCAGCGTGTGTTCTGGCAACACGGCGAATTGACGCGTGACGAAGCGGGTCAGCCACTCCGTTGGGACGGGACGGCGCAGGACGTCACTGAGCTGGTGGATGCACAGCACGCGCTGACCGAACGCGAAGAATTCCTGCGCACCACGCTGGACGCGGTGCGCAGCGGCGTGATGGTGGTTGACCCGGCACGGCAGATCATCAGCGCAAACGGCAACGCATCCGAGATCATGGGCTACTCCGCGGATGAGTTCTTGACCGTGCACCTGGAAGACGTGGTGCACGGTGAGGATCTGGCGCTGATGCTGACCCGCTTTGCCGCGCGTGTACGTGGCGAGGGTGGTCCAGAACGCACGATTGTTCGCGCATGGAAGCAAGACGGCAGCGAGGTCAACCTTGATGTCCGCGGCGCACCGCTTCTGCAGTCGGGTGAGCTTCGCGGCGTTGTTGTCGATTTTCGGGACGTCACCGAGGAACTTGCCGTTCAGCAGCGGCTGGAAGACACCGCGAACCGCCTGCGCACTCTTATTGAGGCGGTGCGCAGCGGCCTGATGGTGATTGGACCGAACATGGTGCCAATCACCTGTAACGAGGCGATTGCCGAGATGCTGGGCACTTCGAGCGACGAATTACTCAGCCAATCGATCGATGTGTTCTTGCTGCCCGAGGAACGCCAGATTGTTGCGGAAGCGATCGAAGCGCGGATGCGAAACGAGGCCGTCCCCGGGCGAATCCCATCCGCGGTCATCCGTGCAGATGGGGTGCAACGGGAGGTTGATGTCCGTACCACCCCCTTCATCGTGGCTGGCGAGACCATCGGCATCCTCTGTGAGGTGCGCGATATTACTGACGATCTGGCGCTTCAACGTGAGGTTCAGGAGACGGCAGAACGCCTCAACAACGTCTTCGAGACGGTCAGCACTGGATTGATTGTTGTGGGGCTCGATCAGCGGCCACTGACGGTGAACCAGGCACTCTGCGACATCCTGAATTATTCGCGCGATGAGCTGATGCAGAAGACGTTCGCGGAAATCAGTCACCCAGATGATGCTCAGTTCCTGCTGGAGCGTTTCGCACAGCGCATGGGCGGCGGATCGTCTGAGAACCGCCACCAATCGCGAGCGCTTCGCTCCGACGGCTCTGTGATCCACGTGGATATCAGTGCGGAACCGTTCCGCATTGGTGGTGAGATTGTGGGAGTGCTGGGGGAGGTGCGCGACATCACCGAAGCGCTCGCACTCCAGCAAGAGGTCGAACACACGGCAGAGCGTCTCAACACCGTGTTCGAGTCGGTCAGCACTGGTCTGGCGATCGTCGGTCCAGACCGGCGTCCCGTCACCGTTAATCAGGCGCTCTGTGACATCACCGGGTATTCCCGCGAGGAGCTGCTTGCCGGGCCGTTTGAGTTGAGCCTCCATCCGGAGGACGTTGAAGGAGTCCTCCAGCGATTCGAGGACCGGCTCTCCGGCGAGATGGATCAGCGGAATGAGTCCCAAACCCGGCTGATCAGGAAGGACGGCAGAACCGCGGACATCAGTATCGGTTCAGAGCCGTTCCACATCGGCGGTCGCTTCGTCGGAATCCTCGCCGAAATTCGAGACATCACCCAGGAACTCTCGCTGCAGCAACAGGTCCAGGAGACGGCCAACCGTTTGAACAGTGTCTTCGAATCGGTCAGTACCGGATTGTTGGTCATTGGTCCGGATCGCCACCCGTTGACCGTGAACCAGGCGCTCTGCGAGATCACCGGTTACCCGCGAGAGACGCTGTTAAGCACACCAATCGACGATTTGATCCACCACGACGATCTCCCAGCGGTGCTGGACCGATTCGCGAAACGTCTGGCAGGAGACGTTCAGCCTTATCACCTGCAGGCGCGCACCATCCGGTTCGATGGTGAAGTCATCACGATTGACCTGAGCGCCGAGCCGTTCCTCGTCGGTGGTGAAGTCGTTGGAGTGCTCGCGGAGATTCGAGACATCACAGAAGATCTGGAGCTGCAGGATCGCGTTCAGGAGACGGCAGACCGGCTGAATAACGTCTTCGCATCGGTCAGCACCGGCCTTGCGGTGGTCGGCGCCGATCGCCGCCCGCAGACGATGAATCAGGCGTTCTGCGACATTGTTGGCCTGCCTGAAGCGCAACTCGCCGAAAAGTCGTTCGACTCACTCATCCACCCGGATGACCTGGAGATCATTCTGGAGCGATTCGAGCGTCGATTGGTGGGAGAGGATGTTGTTCCGCATCACATCCATGTGCGTGTCATCCGTGGCAACGGAGAGCTGATCGATATCGATCTCAGCGCCCGACCGTTCGTGATCGGGGGGAAGATCACGGGAGTCCTCGCCGAGATCCGCGACATTACCGAGGAGCTTTCGCTGCAGACGCTGGTCGCCGAGAGCGCCGAGCAGATCAATACTATTTTGGAGGCCACACCAGACGCGATTGTGGTGGCAGACGATCACGACATGATCCTTCGCGTGAACGCTGCAACCGAGAGGATCTTCGATACCAAGACGGATGAGCTGATCGGCCATCCGGTCTCCGAGCTGGTCGGAGGCATCGATCAGGCGGCTCATCACTCCTACGTAGAGC
>JABIST010000390.1 GCA_018700215.1 Dehalococcoidia bacterium
AACACTTGCGGCACGGCAAACCCGGCGCTAAATCCCTCGAGCACCTTGGACACACTGCACATCCTTCCGTCCACGTCAGACCTCGCGACGCTCGATCAATCGGATCGCACCGACGAGGATCAGCCCCGTGATCGCAACGGTCGACGCCAGTGTCAGAGCGTAGTCGCCAATCGCCTCGCCTTCGGCAAGATCGCTCAACGCGAACGCAAGCCGCGCCGGTAGCCAGCGCTCCAAAGGCGGGACCAATCCCCACACGATCTGCTCGACCACGGCGAACGCGAACCCGATTGCCGTCGTCGCCAGCGCCGACCGCGCCAGTCCCGCCGACAGCGCCACCAGTGATACGACGAACCCGTAGTACGCCCCTCCGAGGATCATCCCGGCGATCATCCCCGCCACCGGCAGCGGCCCCAGCAGCACCACCGTCTCGTACCACGCTGCCAGCGCCCCCAGCATGAAGGCAACGGTCCCCGCCGCCGTGTAGGCCGCGAACCTCGACAACACCAGCACTCGGATCGAAGAGACACGCGTCCGCAGGAACGTGCTCACGTCCACGCTCGCGTCGAACGCCAGCGCACTCGCCGCCACCACAATCAACGTCACCAGCCCGAGCTGATGCACGTTTCCCAGATACTGCGTCATCCCGTCGACCGGCCTCGGGTCGGCGACGATCACCTGCATCTCCCCGCCGCCGAAACTGTCAAGGATTTCGGCCAGGTAGCGCGCCGTTGGCGGGCCAGTGAATCCGAAGAGCAGAAACACGATCAGCAGCGCCGGCCCCCGCCACGTCCGCCGCAATCGCAGCCACTCCAGCCGCCACAGGTTCATCGCGTCAGCTCCAGGAATGCGCGCTCAAGCGACGCCTCCTCCGGTCGCAGGCTCACTACCTGCGCCTCCGCTCGCGCCAACGCCCCCACAAGTTCTCGCTCGGCCGACTCGATCGACTCCACCTCGACGCGCAGTTCCCCGTCGGCGGTGCTCTCCACGCCCGTCACCCACGGCTCGGCGCGTAGCTGCTCCGCCACCCCACCGTCCGTCCCGCGCAGCCGCACCAGATAGGCTGGCATCGCCGCCCCGGTCAGCAACTCGTGCAGCGGCCCTTGGTAGATCAGCCGCCCCTTCCGCATCACTCCCACCGTGTCGCAGATCTCCTGCACGTCCGCCAGGATGTGGCTCGAGAAGATCGCCGTCCGCTGCCCGCGCTGACCCGCGATCAGATCCAGCACCTCGCGCCGTCCCATCGGGTCCAACGCCGAGCATGGCTCGTCCAGTAGCAACACCTCCGGGTCGCCCACCAGCGTCGAGGCGACCCCGAGCCGTTGCAGCATCCCTCGCGAATATCCGCCCACCCGCCGCTCGGTTGCTTCCGCTAGCCCTGCTTCCGCCAGCACCTCCCTCACCCGCGCCGCCGGGATCTCGGGCGCAACCAGCGAGCGCGCCAGCTCCACCACCTCCGTCCCGGTCAGCCACGGATCGAACTGCGGCGTGTCCGGCAGCAGTGCCAGCTTGTCTCGCGCCACCCCGATCTCGAACGAACCGCCCGAGGGCCGGCGTAGCCCCGCCAACATCGAAAGTGTCGTTGTCTTCCCGGAGCCGTTCGGCCCCACCAACCCGTACACGCTGCCCACCTCGACCTGCAGGTCGACTCCGTCGACCGCCGCTTGGTCGCCGTACCGCTTCGTCAGCGCATGCGTTTCGACGATCACGGTGCCGGCCGTTCTCGCCGCCCGAGCGCGAGGTAGGCGATCCCGCCCGCCGGCTGAGAAAGCAAGATGATCAATGCCCACGCCCACTTCGGCAGCGTCGTTTCTTCACTCCGAGACAACGTCACGAGGCAATAGGCTGAGAACCCCAAGATCAGGAGCACCAGCGGCGCCAGCGCCAGAAGCATGTTCACCGCGAATCCCCCTCGACTCCGTAGCTAGACTAGCTCGGGTGTCATCACAGTCGCCCGTCGATCCCCCGCTCGCCCGTTCGTCCTATACATAGACAGCCAACAAACGCAGGAGGACAGCATGGCGACGTTCGAGGGCTTCCCGCCCGAAGCTCTGGGCCTACTCGGCGCACTGCCGATGGGCAACCGCGACTGGTACCGCGCCAGCAAGAAAGAGATCGACGCCGCACTGCTCAACCCCGCCAAGGCCCTCGTCGATGCACTCGGCGAGCGCCTCCGTTCCGAGGTCTCCCCAACCTTCGAGGCTCAGCCCAAGGTCAACGGCTCCATCTCCCCCCTCAACGAAGACCTCCGCTTCGCCCCCAATAAGCCGCCCTACCGGGACTACCTCATGCTCAACTTCTGGGACGGCTCCCCCAAGAAGCTCGCTCCCACCCTCCGCGTCCGCATCTCGCCAGAGAGCATCGGCTTCGGCGGCGGCATGGTCTTCGACAAGCAGCCGCTCGACCGCTTCCGCGCCGCCGTCGCCGACGACCGCACTGGCCCCGCGCTCACCAAAGCCCTCGCCCCCCTCGAGTCCCTCGAGGGCTACGAACTCGCCGGCGAAGCCCTCAAGCGCGTCCCCGTCCCTTACGACTCTGATCACCCCCGAGCCGCACTCTTGCGACATAAAATGCTGCAAGCCCGCTGGCCCGAACCAGTCCCGCCCGAGTTCAATGACGAACGCTTCGTCGATTGGTGCATGGAGCGCTTCGTCCGCTTCAAGCCGCTCCACAAATGGCTGAGCGAGCGCGTAATGGGAGCCGTCCATGCCTGACTCCGTCGACACCACCGAGGCTGAAGAGCAGTTCTGGGCTGTCGCCGCCCCTCACCTCGACGCTCCCGATGTCGAGCAGGGCACCATGATGGGCTCCCGCTGCCTCCGAGTAGCCGGCGAGTTCACGAGCATGATCGACACCCGCAACGGCCAGCTCATCGTCAAGCTCCCTGCCGCCCGCGTCCTCGAGCTGATCGACGAAGGCACCACCGAGCCCTTCGCCCCCGCCGGCCGCACCTTCAAAGAGTGGACCGGCGTCCTCGGCGACACCCCCGAGGGCTGGGCGCCGCTCATCGAGGAAGCCGTCGCGTTCGCACGCTCCCAGGCCAGCGCCTAGAGTTCGCGCATGGACTCCCCCTCGTGACCGTGGTCGTTCTCGGCGGCATCAACATGGACTTCATCGTCGAGTCCCCGGTCATCGCTGCGCCCGGTGAAACTCGCGAGGGCTCCCGTTTCTACACCACCCCCGGCGGCAAAGGCGCTAACCAGGCCGTCGCCGCCGCCCGTGTCCTCGAAGGCCGCGCCCCCGTCGAGATGGCCGGCCTCCTCGGCGAGGATCTCTACTCCGAGGAGATGCGCACCTACCTGGAAGCCTCCGGCGTCGGCACCACCCACCTCGGCGTCGCCCCCGGCGCCCACTGCGGCGTCGCCGTCATCCTCATCGATGCCACCGGCGAAAACTCCGTCAACGCCGTCTACGGCTCCAACCTCCTCGTCGACGAACCCGTCGCCCGCGCAGCCACCGAGGGCTTGGCGTCCATCGACATCCTCCTCGTCCAGCACGAAGTCCCGCTCGAAGCCACCGCCATCGCCATGCGCCTCGCCCGTGACCGAGGTGCCACCGTCATCCTCGACCCCGCCCCCACCCGAGACAACGCCGACCACCTGCTCCAGCTCGCCACCATCGTCACCCCCAACCAGCACGAAGCCCGCGACCTCACCGGCATCGAAGTCACAGACCTCGCCTCCGCCGAGCGCGCAGCCAAATCCCTCCGTCAGCGAGGTATCGATACCGCCATCGTCACCCTCGCCGAGCAAGGCATCTGGCTCGAAAGCGCCACCGTCTCCACCCACGTCCCCGCGCCGCAGGTCACCCCCGTCGCCACCGTCGGCGCCGGCGACGCCTTCAACGGCGGCCTCGCCGCAGGCC
>JABIST010000368.1 GCA_018700215.1 Dehalococcoidia bacterium
CCTTCCAACGTGCCTGGGACCGCTCGGACATCGTCTTCTGCACCGGCGGCCTCGGCCCCACCCAGGACGACCTCACCCGCGAAACCGTCGCCGCCGTCCTCGGCGAAGAGATGACGCTCGACGCCGAACAAGAGGCTCACCTCCGAGGGATGATGGAGTCCCGAGGGCGAGTCATGCCGGAGAGCAACCTCAAACAGGCGATGCTGATCCCGTCGTCCCGAGCAATCTCCAACCCTCGAGGTACCGCGCCTGGCTGGTGGGTGGAGCGCGACGAGAAGACATTCGTCGTGATGCCCGGACCGCCCGCGGAAATGACCCGCATGTGGGAGCACGAAATCGCGCCCGAACTCGAAAAGATGGCCACCGGCATCCTCGTCTCCCGCACCATCAAGACCACCGGCCTCGGCGAAGGCACCGTCGATGAGATGCTCGCCCCACTGCTCGCCGGCACCAACCCCAGCATCGGCATCTACGCCCGCCGCGATGGCATCCACGCCCGAATCTCCGCCAAGGCCGAGACGCGCGAACACGCATGGGAGCTGATCAAGCCCGTCGAAGAAGAAGCCCGTCGCATCCTCGGCCCCACCATCTGGGGTACCGACGACGAAACGCTCGAGGGCTCCGTCGGTCGCATGCTGATCGAACGCGGTCTCACCCTCGGCGTCATGGAATCGGCCACCGGTGGCGCCGTGGCGGACACCATCACCAACATCCCCGGCAGCTCCGAGTATTTCCAGGGCAGCCTCGTCGTCTACGCCACCCAGGCCAAGATCAACTTCGGCGTCCCCGCCGAAATCATCGCCATGCACGGCGTCGTCTCCCGCGAAACCGCCGAGGCCATGGCCACCGCCGCCCGCGAACGCCTCGAAGCCAACCTCGCCATCGGCATCACCGGCATCGCCGGCAACGAAGAGGTCGAAGACCAGCCGCCCGGCACCATGCACATCGCCCTCACCGATGGCGACCACATCGAGTACGCCACCAGCCAGTACTACCAGGGCCGCGACGCCGCCAAGAAGCGCGCCTCACTGATGGCGCTGACGATGCTGCGCCGCTACCTGATGGCCGAGACCGTCTAGCCCCGAGCCAACACCTGGGCGACGCCACCGAGGCACGCCCGGTCACCTCCGGATCGAACCGCGTCCCGCCGCTATCCTCGGACGAGCCCGCCTGCCACATCGAAACGGCTCCAGCTCTGACCTCACCACCACCCACCGCCGCCCCAATACACATCCCACTCGGCGACAACGTTCTCTACCCGCTCACCCTCGCCACCGGCGCCACCTTCCTCGTCGACGCCGGCCCCGACTTCGCTATCGACACTTCCGAAGCGTGGCCGCTGCTCACAGCCCAGCTCGCCGCCCACAGCATCGAGCTTGGCCACGTCTCCCACGTCCTGATCACCCACGCCCACCTCGATCACGCCGGTCTCGCCCACCGCTGGGCCGCCGAGGGCGCCGCAATCCTCGCCGGCTCCGCAGACATTCCGGCCATCGCCGCCGGTCAGCAGTCGCGCGAGACACAGCGAGCCGCCCAACTCCACGACCTCATCCGCCACGGCTGCCCCGAAGACCTCGTCCTGCAGATGCGCTCCCCGCGCTCCGGCTCGCCGCTCCGCTGGGAGCCCTGCCCTGCCGCCTCGCTCAGCACCCCGGCGGTCAGCTACGACCTCGCCGATGGCCGCACCCTCGAGGTGATCGACGCCCCCGGCCACACCCCCGGCAACCTCGTCGCCTTCATCCCCCAGACCGGCGAACTGTTCAGCGGCGACACCATCCTCCCCACCACCGTCCCCACCCCCGGCATGCACTACCCCACCGCGATCGCCACCGACGGCAACAGCGTCGAGTCCCCCGAGCGCTGGCCCTCGCTCCCGCCCTTCGTCGACTCCGTCGCCCACATCCGAACGCTCGCCCCCCGCCGCATCCTCCCCGGCCACGGCGAGCCCGTCGAACAGCCAGAGACGCTGTTCACCCGCTTCGAAACCCACCACGCGCGACGGGCGAAGCGCATCCGCCGGCTCCTCGAAGAGCAGCCCGACAGTGCCTTTGGCATCGCCAGACGCCAGTTCCCGCGGCTCCCACCTCGGAGGCTCGCGCAGGCGATCACAGAGACGCTCGGCCACCTCGATCTCCTCGCCCGCGAGGGTGCCCTCGAATCCTTCGAGGAAGATGGCCAGATCCGGCACCGGCTCACGTCGTAAGCACCGGACAAAGAAAAGCGCGGGCTTTCGCCCGCGCCGTGCAAACTTCCCAGGGACCGATCGAAGCTAGTCAGCGGCCCTGCGGCGGCAGCCGCTAATCAGCAGCCCTGCGGCGGCAGTCGCTAGTCAGCGGCCAGATGTCGGTACAGCGTCGGCAAGCGGCGCGGCAGCGACTCGATGTTGTCGACGACCTCGTAGCCGATGTCGTCGCACATCTCCTTCAGGTAGTCGTGGCCTTCCTTGTCAACGGTGATCAGGAACGGCGTCACACCCACGCGCTTCGCCTCGTTCAGCGCCTGCTTCGTGTCGTGGACCGCGTATTCCTTCTCCGTCCGGTCACGGCCGTAGCCGTGGTCCTGCGGACGACCGTCCGAAACCATGATCAGGATCTTCACCTTCGCGTCGTAGTCCTGCAGCTTCTGGATCGCGTGTCGGATCGCCGGGCCCATCCGCGTCGAACGCACCGGGTCGATCTTGTCGATCCGCTTGCGCACCTTGTCGCTGAACTGCTCCTCAAGGTCCTTGATCACGTGGAACTCCACGTTGTCTCGGCCG
>JABIST010000391.1 GCA_018700215.1 Dehalococcoidia bacterium
AAGCGCAACAGCTGTCTGAAGCGGACGTCCTGATCATTCCCATCGCCCTACCCGGCGGCCTTGACCCTGAAGCCGCCGCCAAAGTAGCGCGCGCCCTCGAACCAAAGATCGTCATCCCCGTCGGCTACAAACCCGCCAGCAGCGGCCATTCCGATGAGTTGAAGACGTTTCTCGAGGGAATGGGCGCGGAGCCAGAAGAGCCGGTCTCCCGCTTCACCGTTCAGCGTCGCAACGTTGGAGACGGCCGCCGCGTCGTACTGCTGGAGTCCCGCGGCTAGTTCGCTACTGGTCCAGCAGCGGAATCGGACTGGTCGGCACGCCGTAGACCCGGATCTCGAAGTGCAGGTGCGGCCCGGTTGAGCGGCCAGTGTTGCCGCTGTAGCCAATGGTATCGCCCTGCTGGACCACCGACCCGGTGGTGATCCCCTCGGCGAATCCGTTCATATGCGCATACGTGGACTCATACCCGTTCCCGTGATCAACGATCACGTGTAGACCGTATGAGTACCACGGGTCGCCGCCAACAAACTGCACCACGCCCCCCTGAGTCGCAACAATCGGGGTGCCAGTGACAACCCCAATGTCGATTCCCAGCGGATGCCATGCGCTGAATGACGACGTGAGAACGCCTTGCAGCGGCCAGAACCAGTTCCCACTCTGTGAGAGTGGCACCGTTGGGGTTCCCGGGCGGATCGAAACCGTCGGCGGAACAATCCGACCTCCCGGTACGAAAATCTCCTTGCCCGCTTGGAGCAGACTCGGATCGGGCACGTTGTTTGCCTTGAAGTCCAGGATCGCTTCGGTCTTGCCGTCGTAGCGCCGCGCGATGTCGGAAAGCGTGTCATCCGTTCGCACCGAATGCACAATTCCTTCGACATACGGAATTCTGATCCGGTCCCCTGGTGCGAGCCGGTTTGGGTCGCTCAGATCCAGGTTGTTCCACACGATGTAGTCTCTGCCAACGTCGTGCGCCTTCGCGATCGAAGTGATCGTGTCGCCCGACTGCACTACATAGTTCTGGTACATCGAAACGCGCCCGGCCACCTCAGTGCTGGCATCTTCCGATGCAACGGCTGAGGCATCGATCGCAAGCTGGCGCGAAGCCAGTTCATCGGTCGTCAGGTCCGCCACGCCAATGATCGTGCCCTCGGAGACCCCTGGAGCGCTCACCGTCAGTGGAACCGGCGCCGCCTGAATCTCCGCCAGCATCGCCAGCGGAGCAGACGCGGCAAGCCCCGGAAATCCGAGCTGACTGACATTTAATCGAGGATCGCCAGCAGCGTCGCCCGTGGTCACCGGGAACAACCCGAAGAGCGCCACCCCAAGGAACAGTGCAGCGAAGATCGCCGCGTGAATCAGCGGTCGATCAGATACACCCCGGTGTTGCTGGGGGTGCAATTCACGCCGGCGTTGCTCTCGCCTGCGCTCTGGTTGCGAGGGCTGAATCGTTCCGCGGATCGGCTTCCCCTCCGCTTACCACCAGTGGTTGGTGACTCTGGATCGCATGATCAACACACAAACACAGAGCCCGGTAAGACCGGCCTCAACGCGATCATGCTACATGCCCGAACTAGTCGGCGTCAGTAGACGTTCCACTACTAAGTGTCGGCTTAGACCGTGCCAGCCTTCAGTGAGAGCAGGAACTCTTCGTTCGATTCCGTGCGCGTAAGCCGCTCGATCACCCGCTCCGCCGCGTCGCCACTGTCTTCTTCCAGCATCGCCGCCATCCGACGCAGCAACCACACCTGCTTCAGTTCATCTTCACTGAACAGCAGATCTTCGCGACGTGTACTCGAGCCCAGCACATCAATTGCTGGGTAGACGCGCTTCTCGGCAAGCCGCCGGACCAGCCGCAACTCCATGTTGCCGGTGCCCTTGAACTCCTCAAAGATCACATCGTCCATCCGTGACCCGGTCTCGATCAGGCAGGTCGCGATAATCGTCAGCGATCCACCCTCCTCAGTGTTCCGGGCCGCACCAAAAATGCGCTTCGGCGGATAGATCGCAACCGGGTCAATACCACCGGACAGCGTTCGTCCGCTCGTCGGCATCCCAGTGTTGTAGGCACGTGTCAGGCGGGTGATTGAATCCATCAGAATCACCACGTCCGTGCCACCCTCAACCAGGCGCTTCGCCCGCTCAAGTGCAGCCTCTGTCACACGTGTGTGGTCTTCCACCGGCTCATCAAACGTCGAGGCGATCACTTCGCCGCGCACGCTCCGCTTCATATCGGTCACTTCTTCGGGGCGCTCGCCAATCAACAGCACCATCAGGTGAATGTCAGGGTGGTTCGCGATAATCCCGTGCGCCAGCGATTGCAGCAGCATCGTCTTGCCAGCCTTCGGCGGCGAAACAATCAGCCCACGCTGACCACGTCCAATCGGCGCGAACAGATCCACCATCCGCTGGCTGATCTCGTCGGCCGTCGTCGAAAGCCTCAGTATCTTGTTCGGGAAAATCGGCGTCAGCGCATCAAACTCGGGGCGACGCTTGGCCACCTCAGGATCCAGGCCGTTCACCGTCTCAACCCGCAGCAGGCCGTAGTACTTCTCGGATTCCTTCGGCTGCCGCACCTGACCACTCACGTAGTCGCCGGAGCGAAGCCCAAAGCGGCTCACCTGAGTCTGCGACACGTACACATCGCTTGGACCGGGGCGCAATCGCTCGCCGCGCAGGAAGCCGAAACCATCGTCCACGATGTTCAAGATGCCGCCGGAGAAGATCGCACCGTTGCGGCGCGCCTGTCGTTGAAGGATCCGGTAGATCAGCTCTTGGCGCGAAAGGCCGGCTGCATTCTCAACTTCAAAATGGTTCCCCACGTCCAGCAACGCGCTGCGTGGCAACTCGTCCATCTCAGCGATGTTGACGGGCGGAACACTCGAATCAATGTTCTGCTCTTGCTCGTCGTCTCGTTCCCAATTGCGAGGTGGGCGACCGTCGCCACCACCACCGCCACTGCGGCCACCTCGCCGACGACGGCGTCCGTCATTGCGCTGTTCCGTGGACGGATCACGCCCACGTTGCGTACTCGTCATAGGTATATGTGTGCTTTCGGACCAGAGAAGAAGAGAGGTGCCGCGGAGTGCGACGGCCCAATGGTAGCGAATGGCCACGGAGTTCTACAAGTCGGGGAACCCCCCCAGTTTGCGGACTCCGTGCGCACTGCTTGCTAGACCGGCTTGTAACTCTTCGCATCTGCGAGGAACCGCTCGATGCCCTGGTCGGTCAACGGGTGCTTGATCATCCCAAACAGCACCGCCGGCGGCAGCGTCGCCACATGCGACCCCGCCAGCGCCGCCTCAGTCACGTCTCGCTGCCCGCGCAAGCTCGCCGCCAGCACCTCGGTCTCGATGTCGAACAGCTCGAAGATCTGCACAATCTCCCGCACAACCTCCATCCCGTCGTGACCCGCGTCATTCAGCCGCCCCACGAACGGCGACACAAACGTCGCCCCCGCTCGAGCTGCCAGCAGCGCCTGGTTCGCCGAGAAGATTAGCGTCGTGTTCACCTCAATCCCCTCCGCGCTCACACGACTGATCGCCGCCAGCCCCTCCTCCGTCAGCGGAATCTTCACCACCACCTGGTCGTGCCACGCCGCAATCCGCCGCGCCTCCTCGACAATCTCGTCCGCCGTCTCCGAGATGCACTCCGCCGAAATCGGCCCGTCCACCACCTCCGCGATCTCCAGCACCCGGTCGCGGTACTCCACCCCCTCCTTCGCCAGTAACGAGGGATTCGTCGTCACGCCGTCCACAACGCCCATCGCCGCGCCACGACGAATCTCATCAACGTTTGCCGTGTCCATGAAGATGCGCATATCAGTGCTCCGGTCGTCCTGCCGCGGTAGCGGCGTAAGTGGTGCCTGCCGCGGTAGCGGCGTAAATGATGCTGCCGCGGTAGCGGCCTGAATAGTAGCTAGTCGTTGGAATCCATTGGAAGACAGCTCGTCGCTAGAACGGCTTGAATACGGGGAGCCACGTCATCACCAGCACGCTGATGATAATCAACACGCCAAACACCAGCGGAGCGTTGTCAGCCAGCGCATCGCGCAGCTCCTCCGTCGTCTCGCCTTGCTTCTCTGCCTGCAACACCAGGTAACGCACTCGCCGCAGCCCAACCCCTAGCAGCGGCAACAGAATAAAGATCTGCAGGATCCAGACCGCCCCCATCGCTGCCAGCCAGCCAGTGCTGATCACGTTCAGGTCCAGCACGCCCGCGTACAGATAGCCGCTAATCCCCGTCGCAACCACCCCGGGCAGCAACCACGTCCCATAGTTCTGCTGCGCTGAAGTGAACAGCACCGCCTTCGTCAGTAGTTCCTCTTCGAACCACGCCCGATAGACCGGCACCAGCGTGTTGCCAATCCCGCCAATCAGCCAGAACACCGCAATGAAGTGAATGAATCGAACGAATGTCACGTGGCGTTGATGCCCATCAGCAACAGGGTGCTAGTTCGCGGCCGCGGTCGGCGTTGGATCCGTCGCAGGCGGCGATTCAACCGTCGCTGGTGTCGAATGGCCGTTCGAGTGCTCTCTGCCGCTACCGCTCGCATGCTCCAGTGCAGCTCCCACGAACCCGCGGAACAGCGCGTTCGGTCGGTTCGGTCGGCTCGTGAACTCTGGATGGAACTGAGCCGCCACCATCCACGGGTGGTCTGGCAGTTCCACGATCTCCACCAGTTGACCCTCCGCCAACCAGCCCGAAACCAGTAGCCCGGCCTGCTCAAGCTGCGGCAGTAACGCGTTGTTCACCTCGTAGCGATGCCGATGCCGCTCGCGCACAATCTCCGTGCCGTAGCACTCCGACGCCCGCGTCCCGTCAACGATCCGGCAGTCGTAGCCACCCAATCGCATCGTGCCACCCATGTCGTGTACCTCCTGCTGTTCGGACAGCAGCGAGATCACCGGGAACGGGGTGCGTGGGTCAGCCTCCGTCGTATTCGCCTCAGGCATCCCCGCAACGTTGCGAGCGAATTCGACGACCAGCATCTGCAAGCCCAGGCAATCGCCCAGGTAAGGAATCTTCTGCTCGCGTGCGTACTGCACCGCCGCAATCTTGCCCTCAAGCCCACGGTCGCCGAACCCCGGGCACAGCAAGATGCCGTCCACATCGCCGATCACGTCCGCCGCTGAGCGCACCTCGAGGTCCTCCGAGTGCACCCAGTCGAAGTCGATCGCACCGCCGTGGTGCACCGCCGCGTGAACCAGCGCCTCCTTGATCGAGAGGTACGCGTCGTGCAGCTCCACGTACTTACCCACAATCGCGATCCGCGCGCGGCTGCTCGGATTGCGCAGCCGATCCACGAACGCACGCCACTCATTCAGGTCTGGCTCAGCCTGCACCAGTCCCAGGCGCTCCGTAACGATCCGTCCCAGCCCCGCACTCTCCAGCGTCAGCGGCACCTCGTAAATCGAGTCCTTCGCTGTCTCCAGCGGAATCACCGCTTCGCGCTGCACATTGCAGAACAACGACATCTTCTCGCGCAGCGCCTCCGGGACCGGCAGATCCGCCCGCGCCACAATCACATCCGGCTGAATCCCGAACGCCCGCAACTCGCGCACCGAATGCTGCGTCGGCTTCGTCTTCAATTCCCCCGTCGCGCCAATATGCGGCAGCAACGTCACGTGAATCGACAGCGTGTCATGGGCGTCCGATGCGTACCGCATCTGACTGATCGCCTCGAGGAACGGCTGCCCCTCCATGTCACCAACGGTGCCACCCACCTCAACCAGCACAACGTCGGCGTCCAACGCCTGCCCTGCCTGACGAATCCGCTTCTTGATCTCGTTCGTCACGTGCGGAATCGATTGGATCGTCCCGCCCAGGTAGTCGCCGCGGCGCTCCTTGCGGATCACTTCCTCGTACACCTGCCCGCTCGACGAAGAGTTCGCCTGCGTCAGCGCAACGTCCAGGAAGCGTTCGTAGTGGCCCAGATCCAGATCGGTCTCGGCGCCGTCGTCTGTGACGAACACCTCACCGTGCTGATAGGGCGACATCGTGCCCGGATCGACATTGATATAAGGATCGAGTTTGAGGACGGAGACCCGCACGCCTCGTGACTTGAGGATGCGGCCCAGTGACGCGCTGACAATGCCCTTGCCAACGGAACTGACCACTCCACCCGTGATGAAGACATACTTCGCCATCAGGTCCCTTGAATGGGCGGGGAGCCCGGGTTTTGGTCAGTTTACGCATCACCTAGGAGGGTGTCGAACCTACCCATCACACGCGGCGCTCCCACACCAAAACGGCCCGCCATTCGGCGGGCCGTTTTGCTTGCTGTCGAGGTCGAACCAGCTAGACGCCCAGCGCCTCCGCCACGTCCGCCAGACCCAGCGATTCCAGCTTCTCGCGACTCGGAGCACTCGTCTCCTGGTCCCAGCCGGCCTCGTCGTACCATTCCTGCTTCATCGTCTCCAGGTCGATCGTGAAGCCCTCGTGCGGCCCTGCCGTCTGTGCCGGCTTGCCCAGCAAACGGCCTGGCACTTCACGCTCGGCGGGGTTGTTCCCGTGCTTCACCGCGAACGCCATCCGCAGGTTTGCGATCCGCTCGCCAACCCGGTCCAGCTCCTCGTGCGTCGTGTCCCAGCCTGTCACCAGGTTGATCCACTCCGGAATCCGGTCCGTCGGTGCCATCGTGAACACGAAGTAGCACATGCCACTGGAGTTCATCATGTGCGCCTGCTCGTGCGCGGCCTTGTGAATCGGACCCTGCCCCGTGAACTGCTTCTTGTCCTCCGGCGCCTTCGGCATCGTCGGGAACTTGGAGCTCTTCCCGGGCGACCAGATCGTGTGCCGCGCCGGCGTCGGATCCAGCACGTACGAGGCCGCGAACCCAATGTCCAGCTTCGGGTCGTGCATCGGCGGCTCTTCACCGTCGACAGCCGTCACAAACTCCTTCGCCGCCGGACCAATCTTCTCCGCGGCTGCCGTCGTGCCGTCGGTCAACAGCTCGCCCAGCGCACCCTCGCGCCGGCCAATCGCGTGCAGCGCCTGCATCATGCTGGTCGCGTTGCCCCAGCTCAGTTCGATGCCGTCCGTGTCTTCTTTGGTCAGCAACCCCTGCTCGAAGCACTCCGTCGCGAACGAAATCGCCGCGCCGGCCGAAATCGTGTCCAGGCCGTACTCGTTGCACCAGTGGTTCGCCGCAATCATCGCGTCGGTGTCGTTCACACCGTTCATCACGCCAAACGCGCCCATCGTCTCGTACTCGGGGCGGTGCGTGTGCTTCGGGAACGCGAACTC
>JABIST010000393.1 GCA_018700215.1 Dehalococcoidia bacterium
CCGGCGGCGGTGCCCGCGCCGGCTCCGGCGAGGATGAGAAAGGCGCCGAGGATGTGGAAGAACAGCAGGGTCTGGTAGGTGTCTGGCATTTCGCTCCTCAATTCAGTTGGTTTCGCCTGAGATGCGCGATGGTAGCGGGGGCATGTGGTTCAGTCGCGTGGAGAACGCGATTGGCGCGTAAGCTTTTGGTCAGTAACCGGAGGGCGCAGTATCGAAAGTCTGATCATCGAGGTGGGGCGCGTGAGCGCGTTTGTTGCCAGCGGTGCATTCGCCGTTTCGACGGCGGTGCGGATAATCCAGCGACGTCGAATGCGGCGTACGCCGGAGCTGACGGCGGACGGGAGGTTTCGCGCGTTCGGCTTCTGGGTGGCCGGGCTCGGGGCACTCGTCGCGCTGGGAGTAATGCCGGCGACGACGGATCGGGCATGGGACGAGCAGAGTGGCTTCGCGTTCGTGGCTGCGCTGCTGGGAGTCTTCGGTTGGGTGCTTCTGGCGCGTGCCGAGTTTCGAAATGCCACGCAGCGACGGGAACCTGGAGAGCTCGGAGCCGGCGAGCACTCGAAGCTGGCGGAGGCGTTGGGTGAAGCCGGCCTGCCCGGGGATGACCGTCAGCGCGGGTTAGGTGGGCTCGACTCGCGGGTCGCTCGTCACACGGCGCTTGCGGTATGGGTGGTGAGTGTCGCGTGGCTGGGCCTCGACGGGGATGACGATCCATCGCTGGTCTGGTCATGGGGATTCATGCCAGGGATGTTCCACTTCTTCACTGCGATCGGCTACGTCTGGTTCAACCGCGGGGGTGGGATCTCGCTACTCCAGCTTGCGCCGATTACCGGGGTGCTCCACGCGATGTGGTTCCTTGCGCTCGGCTTCTGGTTGTGACGCTGTGACTGACAGCCTGCCCTGGTGAGGCTGGGCGGTCGATCCCGGGCGAGTTACGCGTTGGGGCGGGCTTTGGCGAGGATTGAGGCGATGAAGTCTGATTTAGCTTCGGTGTATGCGTTGTGGTTGTAGCGGTGGCGGTGTTGGAGGTCTCGCTTGAGGGCGGTGTAGGCGGTGCGGGCTTCTTCGTGGGTACGCAGGTAGTCGCGGAAGGCGAGCTGTTCGTGCCACTGGCCCTGGCCGACGGGGTAGACGTGGACGTGGACGTCCGTGCGGTTGAAGTAGTGGCGGAGGAGGAGGCCGAATTCTCCGCGTGACTGGAAGCCGAGGTCTTGCATGGCACGGACGATGGAGAAGCCGTCTTCGAATTGGGCGATGCCGGGCATGATATCGATGACGGGTTTGGCGAGGAGGCCGGGGACGGCGGTGCTGCCGATGTGGTGGATTTCGGTAATGTGGTCGCCGGCGACATCGAGGATGCGGGCGCGCCATTCCTCGTAGAGCTGCGCCCAAGCGGGGTCGTACTCGCGGAGGATGACCTCGCGGACCTCGGGCGGGGCCTCGGGGATATCTGAGGGAGGCTGGGTCATCGGGTCACCTGGTGGATGCAGTTTGCGGTGGCGGGTTTAGTCGAGATCGTCTTCGTCGTCCTCGTAGAGGTCGGCATCGCGCTCGTAGACGAAGTGGCCGGTGCCGCCGAGGTTGAGTTCTTCGAGGTGGGTGGCGGCGATGCTCTGGAAGGCGACGCCGGGGAGTGAGTCGATGAAGGTGTCGTCGCCGGGGCGGTAGCCGTGCCAGGCGCAGGCCGGCCAGCTACAGCCGAAGTCGGTGTCATCGGGGTGCTGGTGGCGGACCATGCGGTCGCCGAGGTGCCACTGCCACCAGCGGTCTTCGCGCTCGGTCAGTCCAGTGATGTCTGTGACGCCGAGGGCGTCGCGGCTTTCTGGAGATTCATTCATCTGGTTCACCTCGTGAAGTCGAGCGCGGGGGTCTCTGATCGGTGGCGGATTGGTGGGGAGGAACTTGCTGGCTCTCCTTATGGTCCCACCAGAGAGCGGCGGGGACGAGTGCTGTTCGTTATGTCGGGTCAGTAGACAGCGATGGTGAGTCAGCCGAGGGCGGCGAATACGTCGGTGGGGACTAGCCGAGGGCGACCCTCAGTCGGCAGGGACTAGCCGAGGGCGGCCCTAAATCGGTGGGGACTAGCCGAGGGCGGCAAGGAGTGCCGTGAGGGAGGGGTAGACGGGGGCGCCGGTGGCCTGGAGCGTGGAGCGGTGGGCGTGGCCACCTTCGACGAGTGCGCTGTCGACGCCCATGGCGGTGGCGACTTCGTGGTCGTGGACGGTGTCGCCGATGAAGAGGACTCGATCGACGGGGACGTGTAGTTCGTCGAGGAATGCGAGGCCGTGGTCGAGCTTGCTGACGGCGTGGTGGTCATCGATACCGACGAGCGCGGTCATGCGGTCTGTGAGTCCGAAGTGGGAAGCGGTTTCGTCGAGCAGGTTCTGCTCGGCGGCGGAGAGGATGGACTGGGTGATGCCTCGGGAGCGGAGGGCGTCGGAGACAGGGAGCGCGTCGGCGCGGAGTGAGTGGTTGCGCCAGCCCTCGGAGTAGCCATCGATGAATTCGACGGCGAGGTCCTCGAAGGGTTCGGCGTCGAAGTCGAAGCCGAGGCGCTGGTAGTAGTCGCGGACGGGGAAGCCGAAGAGTTGGTGGTAGCGGTCGACATCGAAGGGGCCGAGGCCGCGTTTATCGAGCATGGCGCCCATGATGCCGACACAGAGATCGGTGTCGTCGAAGAGGGTGCCGTTCCAGTCCCAGATGATGTGGTCGTAGCGCATTGGGTGAGTCTACGGGTGGAGTGGAGAGCAGTGTCGCTATCATCGGTGGCCGCGTGATGGTGAACGGAGTTTCGATGGCTGAGCGGTTGGCAGAGGGAGCGCGGGCGCGGCTTGGGTCGACGCCGTCGGTGGTGCGGGCGCTGCTTGAGGGGATGCCGACGGAGCTGGTGACTACGCCGCTGGACGGGGAGTGGAGCGCGCGGGATGTGGTGGCGCATCTGGCGGTGGGCGAATCAGTGGTGCTACGGGCGAGGTTGGTGGGGATGCGGGCGGGGCCGGGTGGCGCGATTGCGAACGTTGACGAGGAGGAGGCGCTTGAGGCCTCGGGGTTCCGCGGGCTGGCGGCAGGGGAGTTACTGGATCGGTTCGAGAGGGAGCGTGGGGAGTCACTGGCGTTGTTGGACGGGTTCAGCGCTGAGGAGCTGGCGCTGAGCGGTGAGCACGAGCTGGTGGGGAGCATCACCGCGGCGGAGATGGTGAATCAGATTTCGTTCCACGACGCGGTACACGTTGAGCAGATTGCTCGGATGCTGGCGCTACCGGCGGAGGAGGCGCGGGGCGGGCTGAGGGAGTTCTCTTGAGCGCTGGCGCGCGGGAAGTTCTCGCGAGCGCTGGCGCGCGGGAAGTTCTCGCGAGCGCTGGCGCGCGGGAAGTTCTCGCGAGCGCTGGCGCGCGGGAAG
>JABIST010000263.1 GCA_018700215.1 Dehalococcoidia bacterium
CCCGTGCCGCCCAGCACACCTAACGATTCGCCCCGCGATAGCGTCTCTCCCACCTCTACTGAAACCTGCTGCATCCCGAACAACGAACTCCGCCACCCGTTCCCGTGATCGATCACCATCGAATAGAAGCCGCCCACCGGCTTAATCGAAACCACCTGACCATCAGATGGTGCAGTCACCGCGTCACCGCCGCGCGCCACCAGATCAACCCAGCCCGGACCAATACCTGAAGCCGCCACCGAAGCCACCGGCGCACTCAACACGCCTCCCGGGCCACGGCCACCAAACACCGCCGCACTGCCGTTCCCCGTCGGGTCATAATGCGGCGCGTCGCTACCCAGGATCTGAGAGAGGTACGTCCGAGTCTCAGCCGGCAGCGCCGCCTCCCAATTCTCTCCGTGCGCCTCCACCAACGAACGCACCCGTCCCAGGCCCGCGTTATACGAAGCCAGCGACTTCCGCACATCACCATCCCACGCCGTCAGGTAGTGCCGCATCGTCTCTGCGCCGGCAACCAGTGCCTCCTCCGGATCAGAGCGCGCCACGTTCGGGTAGTACTGGGGCATCAACTGCGCGATGCCCTCCGCGCCCGCGCTCGAGCGTCGCATCCCGAACACCACCTCCGGATCGTAGCCAGACTCCTGCCCAATCTGCCGCTCGAACAGCCAGCCGTAACCCGGCCCGATCACAGACTCCCCTGTATCGCGAGCCATCGAGCGCCAGCCGTACGGATCTGCCGCATCGCCCGTCGCATACCGAGCCGCAAGCGCAGCCATGTCCTTCGTATGTCGCACCGGCTCTGATGTCGCCGACTCGACCGTCGGCATCGAGCTCTTCGGCGCAAACAACGCCCCGCCGCCGCGCAACGCGGCAATTTCCGCGCGCACATTCGCAATCTCGCTTCGAGGCCGGTCAAGGTGCCGCGTCAGAACCGCTGCGAACTGCTCCGTACTGGCACGCGCATTCGGCGGCGCGCCCACAGGTGCACTGGCAGCTCCCTCAGCCGGTCCAATTGAATCGATTGCCACAGCACCCCCTATGGATGCCATCGCAAATTACGGAGTTTGCTGCAGCCCCCGCATGGGGAAGAACCCGCATTCAGTGCCAGCCCCGCAACCACGGGCCACAATCAGCGCCCAAACAACATCGTGGCGCTACGCCTCAGCGCTGATCTCCCGGTACCCACCGCGGTAGAACAGCAACGGCTCAGCACCCTCGCGGTCGAATGCAACATTCGTCGCCTCACCAATCACAATCGTGTGATCGCCACCCGGCAATCGCTCCACAATCCGGCACTCCGCATACCCAAGTACCCCACTCAACAACGGCACACCCAGATCGCCCACACGGTATTCGAAACCACCCATTGGCTCGTCCGGCATCCCATGTTTCGCAAACAGATCGGAAACCGCGCGCTGGTCTGCCGCCAGCACGTTCACACCAAACGCCTCCGCCTCCTCAAACAGCGAATGCATCGACCCCGTCTCCTGCACACACACAATCACCAGCGGCGGATCCAGGGACAGCGACAGAAACGCATTCGCCGTCATCCCACGAGGCGTGCCGTCTACACCCAGCGTGACCACCGTCACCCCGCTCGCAAACGTTCCCATCACGTCCCGAAATAGCCGCGAATCCACCACACCCTCATCCGCCATCACGCACCTCGCCTCATCCTCAACCGACGCCATCGCACGGTCGCCGCACCTTACCGGCACTCCAGCACCACCACCACCTGCGCTACGCTAGCCATCGAGCACCGCAACCACCAGCACACCCGAAAGGCACCTCGATGATCTGCCCACGAGACGCCACCCCACTCCTCGAAGAACGTATGCACGGCATCGAGGTCGACCACTGCCCCCAGTGCAACGGACGCTGGCTAGACCACCACGAACTCGACGAACTCGAAGCCACACGCACCAAGGACGAAGACCACCGCAGCGGCACCATCGACTACGCCCGCCGCGATTCCGAACTCAACTGCCCGGTCTGCAGCCAGCCCATGACCGCGTTCAACTACCGCGCCTACAACCTCGAACTCGACACCTGCGAACAAGAGCATGGCTTCTGGCTCGATGCCGGCGAAGACGGCCAGGTCCGCGACATCATCGATGACCGCGTCCGAGGACGAAATCGCGCCGTCAAGGCCGAACAAGCATGGGACAACTTCCTCGAAGGCGTCGGCGGCGGCATGTGGGACTCCGTCCGCGGCTTCTTCGGATCACGCCGCTAGGCTCAACTCGAAGGACCGCCGATGACTACACCGCCGCCCGACCAGCAATCGCCCGAGGAGCCCGAGTCCCCCACGACCACCCTCCAACACCTCCTCCAACTCCACGACCTCCCAGCCGCCATCGCGCTTGCGCACGAACTGCACGGCGCCGAACTCGCCGACGCCCTCGAGCACCTCCACGACGACGACCGGATCGAGGTGCTGCTCGCACTCGACTCGGAGACCATCGCAGACGCCCTCAACTACGTTGAAGCTCACTTCCGGGGCGAATTGCTCGCCAGGCTCCCCGCGGACCAGATCGCCGAAACCCTCAACCTCGAAGACGACGACATCGCCACCGATGTCGTCCAGGCGCTCCCGGACGAGACCGCCGGGGAGGTGCTGAACGCCCTCCCCGCCGAACGCCGCGACGCGATCGACGCCCTCCTGGTCCACCACGAGCACACGGCCGGTGGTCGCATGACCGGTCAACTCGTCACCGTCGCCCCCGAAGCGACCGTCGATCAGGTGCTCACTCAGCTCCGCGACTCCCCGCTCGATGTCTCCCAGCCCTTCTACCTCTATGTCTGCGAGGACGAGCGAACCCTGGCCGGCGTCCTCAATCTCCGCACCTTGATCTCCTCGCCCACCACCGCCCGCGCCGACAGCCTCATGATCGCCAACCCGATCACCGTCAGCGTCGACAGCGACCAGGAAGACGCTGCCCGCGTCCTCAAGCAGTACAAGCTGCTCGCCCTCCCCGTCGTGGACGAAAACGGCCACATCGTCGGCTCCCTCACCCACGATGATCTGCTCGACGTCCTCGAAGACGAAGCCACGGAGGACATGTTCCGCATGGTCGGCGTCAGCGAGGACGAAGATCTCCGCAGCGTCTGGCGCTCCGTCCGCCATCGCCTCCCCTGGCTCACCGTGAACCTCGTCACCGTGCTCGCCGCCGCCGGCGTGATCTCGCTCTTCGAAGACACCCTCGCCCGCGTCGCCGTGCTCGCAGCCTTCCTCCCCGTCGTCGGTGGCATGGGCGGCAACGCCGGCATCCAGACCCTCACCGTCGTCGTCCGCTCGCTCGCCCTCGGCCGCCTCGAACTGCGTGACACCCTCACCGTCGCCGGTCACGAACTCGCCGGTGGTGCCATCGTCGGCCTCTTCACCGGCCTCCTCGTTGGTGGCGTCACCATCATCTGGCAGGGCAATCCCTGGCTCGGCGCCATCGTCGCCCTCGCGCTGTTCGCCAACGTCGTCGTCGGCGTCGTCGCCGGCGTCCTCATCCCCATGGGCATGTACAGGTTGCGCCAGGACCCCGCCCTCTCCAGCGGCATCTGGCTCACCACCGCCACCGATCTCGCCGGCTTCCTCGCCTTCCTCAGCCTCGCCACGCTCCTCGTCAGTCGCATCGACTGACGAGGCCCCCGGCACGAACCCCGCCCACGATCAGAAAGACCCCCGCGTCCCCGCGGGGATCTCCCGTCCCAGCGCCACAAGGGATCTGGGGTTGTCTACCGGTGATGAACCGCTTACTGCAGCAGCTCCAACACCACCTGCGGCGACTGGTTGGCCTGCGCCAACACCGATACACCCGCCTGCTGCATGATCTGGCGCGTCACCAGCTCGCTGGACACCATCGCAATGTCCGCGTCACGGATTCGTGACTCAGACGCACTCAGGTTCTCCACCGAGACCGCAACCGACGCGATCGCCGACTCCATCTGGTTCTGTGCCGCACCAAGCTTCGCGCGCTGCGTGCTGACCTCGCTGATCGCCGTGTCCAGCGCACCAAGCAACGCGTCCGCCTTGATCGTCGAACTCAACCCACTGTTGTCCGTCACCAGCACGCTCAGCTCCGTTCCCGTACCGCCCAGCGCAGATGAACGCAGGTCGTTGAAATTCACCGACACGTTGTCAGTGATCTCCGAACCACTCGGAACGTTGCGCCGCCGCTACCGGGGTCCGTGTTCACAACCCCGCCGTTCAGCTGGGTGGCGATCTCCGTCGCCAGCACATCGTTGACCGTGGCGTCCTTCTGCAGCGTGAACTTCACGCCTAGCGCATCGAAGTTCAGAACCTCGACCTCGTTGCCCACGATTCCCATGTTCGTAGCGGTGATCGTCTGCGCCACCTTCGTCGTGTCGTTTGTGACCGTCACATTGCTACCAGCACCCACAACCGTGTACTTCGTGCCCGCGTCCGCCTTCGAAACATCCACCGCCACCGTCGCCACACCGGTACTCGCACCGGTAATCGGGCCAAGCGTCGAGGCCGTCGTCACTGACAGTGCACCCGTCAGCAGACTCAGTCCGTTGAACCGCGAACGATCCGCAATGTTGTCCAGCTCGTTCCGCAGCGTCAGCGTCTCTTCACCCACCATCACCCGGTCAGAGGATGACAGAATCGTCGAACCCGCCTGCACTGCCAGCTCTCGCATGCGCTGCAAAATCGCGTGCGTCTCATTCAACGCACCTTCTGCGGTCTGAATCATCGAAACGCCGTCCTGTGCGTTCCGCAGTCCCATCTGCATACCGCGAATCTGCGAGCGCATCTTCTCGCTGATCGCCAGACCGGCCGCGTCATCCGCTGCTCGGTTGATCCGCAAACCACTGGAAAGCTGCTCCAGCGCCTTGCTCATCTTTGCACCCGTCACACCCAGGTTTCGCTGAGCATTCAGTGCAGCCACATTCGTGTTGATGAACATTCCCATGGTTGACTCGGCCTCCTTCGCCGCTGACGCCGGCTTCCTTGCCGGCGATCCAATGCCTGCTCCGCGACCAACTTCGGACGCCCAGAGCGGTCTACAAAGACCATCGGAAGACCCGCGCGGGACTGCTGGTTCTGTCGTCGGGGAACACCCGCCGCCAGGAGCGGTAAAACCCCCAATCCAGCGCTACGGTGTGGCCTCAGACACAAACACAGGCCCCCTCCTGACGGAGGGGGCCTGTGACCGACCCGAAGGCCAGAGCTGCTCCGAAGGAGCTTAGCCCAGCAGGTTCAGTGCGGACTGCGGCGCCGCGTTGGCCTGCGCCAACACAGACACACCCGCTTGCTGCATGATCTGTCGCGTCACCAGCTCGCTCGACACCATCGCGATGTCCGCGTCACGGATTCGTGACTCAGACGCGCTCAGGTTCTCGATCGAGACCGCAACCGACGCGATCGCCGATTCCATCTGGTTCTGCGCAGCACCCAGCTTCGCGCGCTGTGTGCTCACCGAGCTGATCGCCGTGTCCAGTGCACCAAGCAGTGCGTCCGCGAGCGTCGTCGATGACACCGCGGTGTTGTCCGCCACCAGTGTGTCCAGCTCTGTACCAGCTCCACCGAGTGCCGATGAACGCAGGTCGTTGAACGACACTGACACGTTGTCCGTTGTCTCAGAACCAACTCGGAACGTCGCGTTCCCGTCGCCGGCTGCCGTATCAATGGCGGCCGCAGCAGCAAGGTCAGCCACGACCAGGGAGTCGTTCGCGGTGAATCCGTCAACGGCCTTCGTCAGCGTCAGCTTCACGCCCAGCGCATCGAAGTTCAGCACCTGCACTCCACCATCTACCGTCATGTCCTGCACGGTGATCGTCTGCGCAACATTCGTCGTGCCATTCGTCAACGTGATGTCGTTCGCTGAGGCGCTGCTCGTTGCATAAGCCGTCCCAGCATCAGCCTTCGACACGTCGA
>JABIST010000397.1 GCA_018700215.1 Dehalococcoidia bacterium
GGACGATTGGGAGGGCGAAGGAGCACCTGGAGGCGACGGGGATTGAGCTGAACACGGAGCTATCTGCCGAGGGAGGCGGGGCGTGGGTGAGCATCAACAAGGGTGTGGTGACTCAGGCTTCGAGCGCGATTCCAGCGGTGCCGCTGTATATCAGCGCGGTGTTCAAGGTGATGAAGGAGCGGGAGATCCACGAGGGGACGATTGAACAGATCGTGCGGCTGTTCCGCGATCACCTCGGTCCGGGCAAGACGCCGACGACGGATGATGAGCATCGGATTCGGCTGGACGACCTCGAGATGTTGCCGGAGGTGCAGGCGGCGGTGGCTGAACGCTGGGATTCGATCAACGACGAGACGTTGTACGAGCTGACGGACTATGCGGGGTTCCGCAAGGACTTTGAGCAGCTCTTCGGGTTTGAGGTCGACGGCGTCGATTACTCGGCGCCGACCGAGGTGAACCGGGCGTTGGAGTTGGTTGAGATCCTGGACTAGGGCTGGTTCGTGGAGTGCTAGCTGTCTGAGGCGACGGGCTCGGTAGCTACTTCGGCGTCTTCTGTTTCGTCTGCGGGGCCGTGGCCGTTTTCGCTGTCGAGTTTTGCGGCGGGTGCTTCCTCGGTTGCTGCTTCGGGGGCGTCTTCGGTGCCGAGGAGGTCGTTGAGGGTGACGACGCCATCGGTGGTTCGGAGGCGGGTGCGGATGGCGGCCTGGGTGAGTTCGTCGAGGCCATCGAGTGTGGCGGAGGCTGCGGCGAAGAGGTCGCGGGCGGTGATGACGGCGTAGCCGACGGATTCGGCGGCGACACGGAGCGATTCGGTGGTTTCGCGTTTGCGCTCTTCAGGGCGGGTGAGGCGCTGGCCGTTGGCGACGATGAGGCCGCGAGCCGGTTTCGAGCTGCGCTCGATGATGGTGTCGAGGCGGGTGCGGAGTCGGTAGTGGGGCGCCATGTCGACGGCTTCTTCGGAGCCGGCGACGACGAGGTGTAGTTCGTCGTCGCCATCGAGGAGGATGGGGTCGCCTTCGGGGGATTCTTTGGAGGTGAAGCCGAGCTGCTGGGCGCAGGCGATGACGGAGGGGCTGAGGCCGTGGTCACCGGTGCGCCAGAGGACGTCGCGGAGCACGGCATGGTCGCGGAGGTTCGAGCGGGCCTCGGCGAGTTCGTCTTCGGCGTGGCTGGCGGCGGCGATGCGGAGGCCTTGTTCGCGCTCGAGGTCTTCGAGGCCGGGGAGGGGGGTGCGGACGACCCATGACGGGGCGGCTTCGTCGCTGCGTTGGAGCAGTTCGTTGAAGGCGACGATGATGGCGTCGCTTTCGCTCTGGATGAGCCAGCGGACGCCGGATTCTTGCGGGGTGGGGAGGAAGATGACGCGACCGTTGAGTACGGAGAATTCGACAGCGATGGGTGCGCCACCCTCTGAGCGGCCGATGACGCGGGCGTTTCCGGCGAAGCCGGGGGCGCGGTCGTTGAAGTAGGCGCGGTAGAGGAGTGAGCGGCGGTAGGTCTCCATGAGATCGACGGTGGGGTGAGCGGGGTCTGTGACGGCGAGGGTAGAGCCTTCACCGCCACGGAGGGTGATGGAGTCCCAGGCCATGCCGGTGGGAGCGGGGAGGAAGAAGTAGCGGTCCAATCCCTGGTAGCCAGCGACGCCGGAGATCTGGCCGGGGCGGTCTGTGAAGACGATGACGGCGGCGCCGCGTTCGAGGGCGCGGGTGAGTTCGTCGTGGCGTCGGCGGAGCGTGTCGGCGATGCCGGTGACGCCATCGATCGATTCGCCGTTGGCGACGGGGACATCGGCGTGGGTCTGGAAGGCTTCCTGGGAGGAGACGGCGTTGTGGATCGCCTGGGCGGTGGCGGCAACATCGATGACGATCGCTTCGTAGTCGAGGATTGCGGGCGCGTTGAAGATGTTGTGGTTATCGATGTTGGGGTGCATCAGCCGGTGGCCGAGCGACAGGATCCGCACAGGGTGCCTCGTTTCGAGCGTGCTGGGGTTCGAGGTGGCTCAAAGTGTAGCCCGTTCCGGGCTTGCGGGGCGCTTCGCGGGGGTCTTCGACCCGCTTGAACGCTTCGCGCCTCTTGGTGGGGGGGCTGGTGGGGATATCGGAGCTTTGAGGTGAAGTCGGAGGTTGAAGGGGCATGGGAGGGGGTGATGGGGCGGTTTAGCCGGTGCGGGTGGTGACTGCTACGATCCTGATGGTCGTGCTAGACGGGGAATTAGCGGTGCCCTCTACCCGCAGTCCGCTTTAGCGGGGTTGAATGCCCGCCCGAGGGTTTGCACCACGGAAACTGCGATCGTTGGAGGCGTTGAGAGCTTGGTCCTACGCGGCGATGCCCGGCTAATTCCGTCAGGTCCGGAAGGAAGCAGCGGCGTGTCGGTCCCATCGGGTGCCGTAGGGTCGCCGGGCTTGAGTCGATCAGCGTGAGTAAGACCGTGATGCGGTTCGACGGCGGGGCACGGCCACTCTGAGTCTTCTGGGCATTTCCTGCGCCAGCCTGATTCGGACGCTTGTAGCCGCGATGGTGTGGCAGTGATGGGATGGCGATGATGGCACGGCGCAACACGAAGCGCGGTGCGCGTCCGAGCGCGGGAACGCCGGCGCTTCCTCCGTATCTGGAACGATTGGGTGTGCAGCCTCGGAAGGCGCTGGGGCAGAACTTTCTGATCGACGAACTGGCGCTGACCGAGATTGCTGAGGCGACACGGGTGCCGGGGGTGGACACGGTGCTGGAGATTGGCGCTGGCCCGGGGGGGCTGACGGAGGAGCTGGTTGGGCGTTTCAAGACGGTGGTGGCGATTGAGATTGACGAGGAGCTGGCGGAGATCACGCGGCGGCGGCTGGGTGGTGGTGGCGGGCTGACGGTGATTGCGGCTGACATCTTGCAGTTTGACGCTCGAGAGTTGCTGACGGAGGCGGGGGCCGGTCCGCCGTATGTGGTGGCGGGGAACCTGCCGTACTACATCACTCAGCCGATTGTTCGGAAGCTGCTGGAGAGCGATCCGGCGCCAGCACGGACGGTGGTGATGGTGCAGCGGCAGGTGGCGCGCCGGATGGTGGGCGGAGACGGACGGGAGTCGCTGTTGTCGATGTCGATCAAGTTCTACGGGACACCGCGAGCGTTGTTCGATGTGCCGGCCTCGGCGTTCTGGCCGCAACCGAAGGTTGATTCGGCGGTGGTGGCGATCGATCGGCTGGAGGAGCCGCCGGTGCCGATTTCGTCGGAGCAGCGGGACTCGTTCTTTGAGCTGCTGCGGGCGGGGTATGCGAGTCCTCGGAAGCAGCTACACAACGTGCTGCCGGGGGTGCTGGGGCTTTCGAACGCGGCGGTGGGCAAGACGCTGGAGGCGGCGGGGCTGGACCCGGCGCTGCGGGCGCAGCACCTGGACCTGTCTGACTGGGCGGTGCTGTTCACGACGCTGAACGAGCGACATCCGGGTGTGCTGACGTTACGAGAGCCATCGTGAGTCAGAAGTCGAAGGGGAAATCGAAGGCGAAGCCGAAGCCGACGATGAGCGCGACGTTCAGTGGCAGTGGGCTGCGGGTGCTTGCGCCGGCGAAGCTGAATCTGTCGCTGGAGATCACGGGGAAGCGCGGCGACGGTTACCACAAGATCGACACGGTGATGACGACGCTGGATCTGGCGGACCGGGTGACGCTGCACCCAGCCTCGGAATTGAGCGTGACGCTGAGTGGGGAGTTTGCGCGCGGTATTGACGCGGCGGACGACCTATCGGGGCGGGCGGCTCGGGCGTTGGCGGAGGCGGCGGA